>NZ_JBDUCX010000254.1:0-9416 GCF_040003245.1 Chthoniobacter sp. | reverse complement strand
GCCTGCCGCATGCGGCGGTGGGAATGCTCGTCATCGCGGCCTTGACCGGCATCCCAAATGCGATCGCCGGCGTCCGGCTCGCTTTGCACGGACGCGGCGCGGCGGTGGTCACGGAGTCCTTCAACAGCAATACGGTGAACATCGTAGCCGGCCTCTGCCTGCCGGCCTTGTTCGTCGGGCTGGGCCGCATCTCTCCGCGCACGGTTTTCGCGCTTTGGTGGCTCGGCGGGATGACGATCGTGGCCATCGTTTTCACTGCGTGGGGCGGCGGGCTGCGACGTCTCGGAGGTGCTGTGCTGCTGGTCCTATATGCAGCGTTTTTTTGGATGATCCTGGCCTGGCGTTAAGGAGCCCGTCGGACTTACGCGCTGGAAGTTTCCCACGCTTGGTGATTCGATCGGGCATGGCTGCACGCTTCATCAACATCGACCGCCACACGCCCATGCTTTTGCCGCCGGACATGCGGGCCTGGATCGGCGAGGATGATCTGGCGCATTTCGTCATCGAAGCCGTCGAGCGGCTGCCGCTCTCGGCATTTGCCGGCAACCGCAAAACGCTCGCACCCGCGCGCAAATCCACTGGAGCGCGGACGGCTGGATCACCGTTCAGGACATCGGCACACGCGACACTGGACTCGGAGTGCATGTCGCCGATTTGCCCACGACGGAACTTTCGCCGGAAACACGGATCACTTTTACTTTCCACTGGCCGCAGTCAGACCGATGGGAAGGGAAAGATTTTTTTTGCTCGAGTGATTTCCGGCAAGACCTGTGAAGGCGAACCGGCACAATCATGAAGCCGCATAAACGCTTTAACCCTGCTTCGGAAAGAGGACAACCCGCGCTGAAATCGCTCGGGCCGGTGCTGACAATCGGACATTCCACGCGGCCAATCGAAGCGTTCATCGAACTGCTCAAAGCGCACGGCGTGGAGTGCGTGGCGGACGTGCGCACCGTGCCTCGTTCACGGCACAATCCGCAATTTGACCGGAGCGCGCTGCCGCAGTCTTTGCGGGCGGCAGGAGGCGATTACGTGCATCTCCCGCAGCTTGGCGGTCTGCGCCGCACGCGACCTGATTCCATCAACGCCGGCTGGCGCAATGCCTCCTTTCGCGGCTACGCTGATTACATGCAGACGTCCGAGTTCGAGCAGGGCATGGCGGCATTGATCGAAATGGCGAAGGACCGGCGTGTCGCCATCATGTGTGTTGAAGCAGTGCCTTGGCGCTGTCATCGTTCGCTGATCGCAGACGCGCTGCTCGTGCGCGGCATTCCGGTCGAAGACGTCATGAGCCGAGAGCGCCGCGAGCCTCACGACCTCACGCCTTTCGCGAAGGTGCGCGGCACGGAGATTACCTATCCCGCGGAAGTGCTGCCGCCAGATGATCGAGACTTCAGCCGACAGGCATCGACTTCCGCGGCGGTCGATCAACTGTCCGCATAGATGCTCGTAATGGAACACAGCGTCGCATTTCCATTTCTGCCTATTGGCACGGTTCTGCGAGTCTTCGCTCCGGATTCGCCGCAGGCTCACTCCATTTTTAATCTCGGCATTGTCGTCACGATCATTCTTGGGACCATTTTTGTCCTCGTCGGCGGCGCGATTGTTTATGCGCTGATGCGGTTCCGCTGGCGCGAAGGGGAACCCGACCCGGATCAACTCGCGGGCAACAAGACCGTCGAGATTATTTGGACGCTGATCCCGTGCGCGATCGTGCTCGCGCTCTTCCTGCTCACGGCGCGAACGATGGGCCGCTCCGATCCCGCGCCCGCGCCGGAGCCGGACCTCGTGGTGACGGGACATCAATGGTGGTGGGAGGCGCGCTATCCGAAATCGGGCGCGGTGGTGGCGAATGAAATTCACATTCCGGTGGGCAATGCGTTTTCGGTGCGGCTCGATTCGGCCGACGTGTTGCACGAATTCTGGGTGCCGGAGCTGGCGCGCAAAATCACCGCGGTGCCCGGCCATCCGAATCACCTCTGGATCGAAGCCGACAAACCGGGGACGTATCTCGGCGTCTGTTCGGAATTCTGCGGGACGGAACATGCGTGGATGCATTTCCTCGTGATCGCCCAGTCGCAGGCGGAGTTCGATGCCTGGCAGAAAGCGCAGCTCGCGCCCGCGGCCACGCCGGTGGGCGACAGCGCGGCGAAAGGTCTCGCCCTTTTTCAGCAGACAAGCTGCGTGAACTGCCACGCGATCAACGGCACGAGCGCCAATGCGGGTGTCGGCCCCGATCTCACGCACTTCGCGAGCCGGCGGCAACTCGGCGCGGGCATCGCGGAGAACACGCGCGCGAATTTGCACCGCTGGCTGAAAGATCCGCAGCAGGTGAAACCCGGAGTCAAAATGCCGGACTTCAAATTCACCGACGAGCAGGTCACCCAACTCGTCGATTACTTCGAGACTTTGAAATGAACGGAATCACCTCAGCACTCGAGCGAGCCGGTCTGCTCACCATCGAGCAGCGGGAACACTGGCGGATGGCGTGGCTCTCGACAGTCGATCACAAGCGCATCGGCATTCTCTACATGGTGACGGCGCTCGTGTTTTTCGTCGTCGGCGGCATCGAGGCGCTGCTCATCCGGCTCCAGCTCGCGGTGCCGAACAGCACGTTTCTGCATCCGGACACTTACAACATGCTCTTCACGATGCACGGCACGACGATGATTTTTCTCGTCGCGATGCCGGTGCTCTTCGGACTGGCAAATTACTTTGTGCCTTTGCAAATCGGCGCGCGCGACATGGCGTTCCCGCGCCTCAATGCGTTCAGCTTCTGGCTCGTGCCATTTGGCGGCATCCTGCTGCATTTCAGCTTCCTCGCGGGCGGCGCACCGAATGTCGGCTGGTTCGCCTACGCGCCGCTCTCCGAGACGCCTTATTCTTCACAACTCGGCGTCGACTACTGGGCGCTGGCGCTGCTCGTCCTCGGCATCGGCTCGGTCGGTGCGTCGATCAATTTCATCGTCACGGTCCTTTCCATGCGAGCGCCCAACATGACGCTGCGCCGGCTGCCGCTCTTTTCGTGGATGATTTTCGTCAATTCTTTTCTCGTCATCCTCGCGCTGCCGGTGCTCAACGCCGGCCTCGTGATGCTGCTGATCGACCGGCGGCTCGATACCCATTTTTTCCTGCCGTCCGGCGGCGGCTCGGCGATTTTATGGCAGCACATTTTTTGGGCGTTCGGACACCCGGAGGTTTATATCGTCGCCATCCCGGCGTTCGGCATCTTGTCGGAAATCATCCCTGTTTTTTCGCGCAAGCCGATCTTCGGCTATGAATTTGTCGCCGGCTCGACGGTCGCGATTGCGTTCCTCAGCCTCCTCGTCTGGGCGCATCACATGTTCACGGTCGGGCTAGGGCACACGATTGATTTGTTTTTCGTCGCCTCCAGCATGTTGATCGCCATCCCGACCGGCGTGAAAGTCCTCGCCTGGAGCGCGACCATGATTGGCGGCCGGATCCGATTGCAGACGCCCATGCTCTTCTGCGTCGCGGCGCTGGTTCAATTCCTGTTCGCCGGACTGACCGGCGTCAGTCACGCCGTCGCGGCGCTCGATTGGCAGACCAAGAACAGTTATTTTCTGGTCGCCCACTTTCACTTCGTTTTCGTCGGCTTGATCGTCTTCGCCATTCTCGGCGCGCTGCATTACTGGTTTCCGAAGATGAGCGGGCGGATGCTCTCGGAGCGGATCGGGAAATGGACGTTCTGGCTGATGTTCATCGGTTTTAACATGACCTTCATCATTCAGCATTTCCTCGGGTTGGCGGGCATGCCGCGACGCATTTACACCTACGCCGACCTGCCGGGCTGGGGCTGGATGAACATGGTTTCGACCGTCGGTGCGTTCTTCATGGGCGCTGCGGCGCTGCTCCTCGTTTGGAATCTGGCCGCCAGCCTCCTGCGCGGCAAAATCGCCGGCGACAATCCGTGGAATGCCTGGACGCTCGAATGGGCGACCACCTCGCCGCCGCCGCATGAAAACTTCCACGAGTTGCCGCCGATCCGTAGCCGGCGTCCGCTCTGGGACATCGCCAATCCTGATCGCCCCGATCCGATGGTCGGCACGAAATGGAAAGCGGAAATCTCTGCGCCGGAGAAAAACACATCCAGCGTCATCGCCTTCATCATTTCTGAAACCGGCTTTTTCGGCGTGCTGATTCTTGCCTACCTCTTTTTTCATGCCTATCCGCAGCCCGGGCCGGGCGCGCAGGACTTGAATTTGCTTAAGACCGGCATTTTCAGTCTCAGCCTGTTCGCGAGCAGCTTCACGATCTGGCGTTCGGAAGTCAGCCAGCATAAAGGCAATCATCGGGCCATGGTCGGCTGGCTCGCCGCGACGATTTTGCTCGGCAGCATCTTCATCATTGGCCAGGGACTCGAGTATTGGGGCTTGTTCCAGAGCGGGGTGACCGTGAGTTCCAATCTTTTCACGACGACCTTTTTCACGCTCACCGGTTTCCATGGTTTGCACGTTTGTGTCGGTCTGATCGTGCTGCTCATCGTGCTTGGGCTGGCGCTGGCGGGTGACTTCAAGCAGGGCCGTTCGCCCGCGCTCAAGGCGGTCGGGCTTTACTGGCATTTCGTGGATGCCGTCTGGGTTGTCGTATTTTCGGCGGTTTATCTCCTGCCTCATCTCCAATGACCACCTCGCAATTTCTTCACTCCGCCTGGACCTGGAATCCGGTAGTTCTGATTCCCTGTGTGGTCGCGCTGGCGGCATATTTCGCCGTCTTTCGCGACCACCGCCGCTGGGGCTGGTTTGTCGCCGCGCTGGGCGTGTTGCTACTCACACTACTGTCGCCGCTCAACGCGCTCGCCGATGGCTACCTGTTCAGCGCGCACATGGCGCAGCATATTCTGCTGTTGCTGATCGTGCCGGCGCTGCTGTTGCTCTGCCTGCCACGATCGGTGTCGCTGGCGGTGCGACCGCGCGTGCTCGGTCATCCGCTCGTCGGCTGGTTCGCTGGCGTCGGCGCGATGTGGTTCTGGCACGCGCCGGTGTTGTGTAACGCGGCAGTTAGCTCGCGTCCGGTCCATGCGCTGCAAATTATTTCACTGCTCGTGCTCGGTTGCGTTTTCTGGCGGCAAATTCTCGCTCCGCGGGAAAGCGAACGTCTCTCGCCGCCGGGCGCGGTGCTTTACCTTTTCAGCGCGTGCGTCACTTGCAGCATCCTCGGCATCATCATCACGTTCTCGCCGGTGACGGTCTGCTCGATCTACTCGATGCCGCCGCCGGACACGCTCGGGATTTCATTGATGATCCGGGGAAGCTGGGGCATGACGCCAGAGCGCGACCAGCAGATTGGCGGACTCTTAATGTGGGTGCCGATGTGCTTCGTCTATCTCGCGGCGATCTTCGCCCAAATCGCGCGCTGGTTTTCCGAACCCGCCCGCCTGCCCGAGCACACCGCATGAACGACGAGCAACCGCCCGCAAAACCAGGCTGGGAGCCGCTTCCGTACAAGCATCTCCCGCGGCCCAACTACTTTCCCGCCGGTCTGGCCATGGGAACGACCTTCATTTTCTGGGGCTTTATCACCTCGTGGGTGATTTTCCTCGTTGGCCTCGGTCTTTTCACCGCCGCACTCGCGGGCTGGATCACGGAAATTCTCCATGAACGCAATGAACGAAAATAATCATCCGCAACCCTGCCCTCCCGCGACGCCGGAGGAAATGAGCCGGCGCAGTTTCTTCGCGAAGCTCTCAATAGGTCTTGGTAGTTTGTGCGCGGCGATACTCGGCGTGCCGCTGGTCGGATTTGTCATCGCGCCGCTCTTTCGCAAAATGCCGAACGAATGGATTCCCGTCGGCAAGCCGACGGACTTCGAGATTGGCAAGACGGTCAACGTGCCGTTCCCCGATCCGTCGCCGCTGCCGTGGGCGGGCATTACTGCGAAAGGCGCGGCGTGGCTGAGACGCGAGAGCGCGGAGCAGTTCATCGCGTTCTCCGTGAATTGCACCCACATGGGCTGCCCCATTCGCTGGCTGGCGGACGCGGAACTTTTCATGTGCCCGTGCCATGGCGGCGTCTATTACAAGGACGGCACTGTCGCCGCCGGGCCGCCGCCAAAGCCGCTCGTCCGCTACGACGTGCGGATCAACAACGGGCAGGTGGAGATCAAGTCAGCGCCCACGCCGATCACCACCACGGTATGAAACGGCTCTTCGGCGAAGCCTGGAAATGGATCGACGACCGGCTAGGGATCAGCGCACTCATCGGCCCGACAATGTCGCACCTCGTCCCGCGCGATGCTGGCTGGTGGTATGTCTTTGGCAGCGCGACGATGCTCGCGCTCATCGTGCAGGTGGTCACGGGCGTGGCGCTCGCGTTTTCCTACATTCCATCGGCCTCGCAGGCTTACGAAACGCTCGTCTTCATCACGAACGACGCGCCGTTCGGCAGTTTCCTGCGCGGCCTTCATTACTTCGGCGCCTCGGCGATGATCCTCATGGTCGGCGCGCACATGGCGCAGACGTTTCTTTTTGGCGCGTATAAATTTCCGCGCGAGATGAATTGGGCGACGGGTGTGCTCCTGCTCGGCTTCACGCTCTTGATGGGCTTCACCGGGCAGTTGCTGCGGTGGGATCAAAACGCCACCTGGTCCGTCGTCATCGCCGCGGAACAAGCTGGGCGCGTCCCCTTCATCGGGAACTGGCTCGCGCAATTCATCCTTGGCGGCACGACCATCGGCGGGGCGACGTTGAGCCGCTTTTTCGCGATCCACGTCTTCATCGTCCCGGCGCTGATCTTCAGCTTCGTGGCACTCCATCTCATGCTCGTTTTGCGCCACGGCATCTCCGAGCCGCCCACCGCCGGCAAGCCGGTCGATCCGAAAACCTACCGCAAGGAATACAACGAACTGATGGAAAAAACCGGCCATCCGTTCTGGCCGGACGGCGCATGGCGCGACTTCGTTTTCGGCACCGGCCTCATCATCGCGATCGTTCTGCTGGCGCTCTTCGTCGGCCCGCCCGCGCTCGACAAACCGCCCGATCCGAGCGTGCTCCAGGCCGACCCGCGGCCCGACTGGTATCTGCTCTGGTATTTCGCCGTGCTCGCTCTGATTCCGCCCCAACTGGAGGGCTACGTGATGATCCTCGCGCCCGCGGTTATCGGCATCCTCCTGCTGATCGCCCCGATCCTGAACAATCGCGGAGAGCGCGCTCCATCGCGCCGTCCATGGGCCATCGCCGTCGTGCTCTTGAGCGTCATTATGATCGGTTCGCTCTGGATCGCCGGCGCGAAATCGCCTTGGTCGCCGAACTTCGATCCGGTCCCGCTCACGCCGGAAATCATCGGCGCGACGAACGGCCCCGTCTTTATCGGCGCGCATCTCTTTGAACAAAAAGCCTGCCTCAACTGCCACCTCGTCGAAGGCCACGGCGGGAGGCGCGGCCCCGACCTCACCTACATCGCCGACACACTCACCAAGGACAACATGGTCATCCGCATCGTCAACGGCGGCGTCAACATGCCGGCCTTCGGAGCCACTTTGAAACCGGAGCAGATCGACGACCTCGTGGCCTTTCTGCAAACGCGCAAGCGCCCGGTGCGGGCGGAAACGGCTGCTGGAGAGCGATAGCTTAGCCATTCGTTTTCCGCTGATCTTTTCGGATTACCCCACTCGAAATTTACGCGATCACGAGTATTCGGCGGCTAACGCGTGGAGGGCTTTTTCCACATGTTCGGTTACACGCTCTTGGTCGTTTTTGTTCTGGATCTGCGTCGCATCGGCTCGGATGAATTCCGCGTGATGGCGCAGGGTGTCGCGATCTGAGGCGCGGCGGAGATCGGGCGCGAGACTCTCAATCGTGTTCAGCAGGCAAACGAGGATGGCAGGATTGTTCGCGCCATAGATGCGGATTTGCTCAAAGGCCGTGCGCGCGATTTCATCGAAGGTCAGCGGATTGGCGAGCACGCGGAGATTGCCCTCGCCATCATAGCGCTGTGGTAACGGCAATTCACTACGCATCACGCCGCGCAGTGATGCGCCGAGCCAATCAATACACGTCTGCGCGGTGAACGGTTCGTTGATGCCGGGAGAAAGAGCATGTGCGGCGATCTCCACGAGTTGCTGCAGCGAATAAAGCGCATCCTGGTGCGGCGTGCGATGCCTGCCCACGCTGTAACAGTCGCGCAACGCATCCGCGACTTCCTCCGGCAGGCCGCCGGGCGCGAGAACCCGCAGCAGAGGCACATCACGAGCCACGAACTCTCCGGGTCGCTTTTCCAACCTTAGTATTAAGTCGTGCTCGGTCGCCAAGTCCATTAGCTGCTCATCATCCACGCGGAGCAGGTAGCCATTTTCTTTTGCCTTGAGCTTCTGAGCCGCCTCCCAATTTATTTCGTCCGCCTGGTGCTTCGGCACTTTGTTTTCGCCGATCCGGTCGGGAAATAAGATCGGCAGGGTCAGTTGGAAATCGCGGCCCACATCGGCGATGAGATTTTCCGCCTGAATGATCTGCGAAACGTAGTGGATGAAGAAGATCAAAACCGCCAGCGATGCCAAGGCGAGCAAGACACCGATATTGACTGCCAAATAAGGAACGAATCCCGTCTCTTCCACCGAACGCACCGTGCGCAAAACCAGCAGGCAATAAACGAATGTCGCGATGAAAGTGCCGAGCGTGAACTGCACCCGGCGATCGGAAGTGAAATTGCGCAGCACGCGCGGGCCGTAGTGCGCCGAGTTCTGCGACAGGGTCGAGATGGTAAGCGAAAAAACGATCGACACGACAGTCATCACCGACCCGGCGATGACTGAAAGGACCGCACGCGCACCATCGGCGCCCCCTGACCAAACCCAGCCGATATTCTTGACCCAGTCGGACCCAATGCCGTGATCCAACGCAACCGTCCCCAGCGCGCTCCCCGCCGCGAAAATGGCCATCAGCGCCGGCAAAAACCAAAAGGAATCGGCGAGCTTATCGCGAAGTTTGATCAGTCGCAGTTTCATTCAACAGGTGGGCTTGCATCCGCCATTCGGGCTGGATCGATCATCCCAGTCCCGATCCTGGTCCGCAAGCCTTGAGCCCCTCCATCAGCAGTCGTTCAGCTTCCCTTCTGTTCGTGCCCGTTGGCGATCGTGGCTCCAGTAAGTTCGATTCCCTGATAAACGGTGTCATCCACAGGGTGTCGGATTTGAACCCACGATCCAGCGGCGAGCGAGACCCGTGATGCAATTAAGTCATGTTCCTCTTCCTCGAGTGGGATCGAAATGGATGATTCATCCGCTGAGGCGGCACGTCGCTCGACGAGGCGACCAAGCGGCTCGTGGAAGCCACCGATCCGCTCAAAAGCCGCCCCGATACTCGGCATCCCGTCGCGCACGATGTATCGGCACTTCTCCCATCCGGCCGAGTGAGGCACGCTGCCACCGTGGCAGCGCCATGACTGCCACGGTGGCAGCAA
>NZ_JBDUCX010000253.1:0-9424 GCF_040003245.1 Chthoniobacter sp. | reverse complement strand
TGGTTGATGAGCGTGCGGCCGGCGCTGCGCTTGAGATCGTTGCGATCGGCGGCGAGGGCGTCCACTTCGTCGAAGAAAAGCACGGCCGGCGCATTGCTGCGGGCGAGCTCGAAAAGCTGGTGGAGATTCTTTTCGGAGTTGCCGAGGTAGAGATCGAGAATCTGGTGGATGCCGATGGAAAGAAAGTTGGCCTTGATCTCGCCGGCCGTGGCGCGGCTGAGGAGTGTCTTGCCACAACCCGGCGGGCCGTAGAGCAGCACACCGCCGCCGATCTTCTTGCCGTAGGCTTTGAAGAGCGCGGGGTTCTTGAGCGGATGGATGATCTTCATCCGAATTTCTTCCTTTACTGTCTCCATGCCGCCGATGTCGGCGAAATTCAGCGTCGGGCGTTCGATGTCCGCGCTCTCGGCGGCCTTTTCCTCGTCTTCCGATTCCGGCGCCCAGCCTGGGCCGGAAACCGCCACCTTTTCGGGCTCGGCGGCCTTGGGCGCGCCGGAGTTCAATTCCTTTTCGAGGGACGGATCCTTGCCCGTGGGGTCGAGGGCGAGGGCCCGCGCGTAGCTCGTGCGGGCGGCCTCGAGATTCCCCTCCCCGGCATGCAGGCGGGCGAGGAGAAGATGGGCGGGCGCGAATTGTGGTTGCTGGGCGATCAGCGCCTCGATGCGCACTACGGCTTCGCTCGTCTTGCCGCTGAGGTGCAGGACGCGGGCGATGCCGACGCGGGCCTCGGGCCGGGTGGGATCGAGGGTCAGGACGCGCTCGAAAATGGACCGGGCCTCGTCGAGGGACCATTCGTCGAGACAAGCATGGGCGAGAAGGAGCAGCAGGGGGATGTTGTCCGGCGAAACGGCGACGGCCTGGCGGAGGGGGTCAAGTTTGGACATGCGGGAGGGAGTTTCGAGTGAGGAGGGCCACAAGACAAGCGGGAGAATTGGAACATCCACCGCGGGCGCCCGGACATGGCGATCAGGGTGGTATCACGCATTCCTTTCGTGGCGTGGCATGGGCGCTGCTAAACTCAAAGATGTAACCGCTGCCATACTAATCTATGAACTTCCTTGTTGTTGACGACAATCGGCTCCTGAACCGCTTCCTGACCACCTACTTGCGCGGCAAGGGACATTCCGCAGCGTCGCTCACCGACAGTTCCAAGGTGGAATCGTGGCTGGACCTGAACCCCTGCGATGGGCTGATTCTCGATATTGGGATGCCGAAAATCGATGGGTTGACTCTCATTTCCAAGGTACGGGAAAAACACGCCCACTTGCCGATCGTGATGTTCACCGGCCTGGGCTACGACGAAGACGCCATGCAGGCGGCGCGCAAAGCGGGCGCCAACGGCTACGTCAGCAAGGGACTGGGACCGTCGGAGATTTATTCCGCTCTGATGCGGGTCCTCCAGCAGCAGGCTCAGCAGCCGGCCAAGGCGTAAGCCGGAGCCCGGTCAGGCTTCGACCAATTCCGCGAGGCGCGATTTGAGCAATCGTGCTTCCCACTGTCCGCTGGCGTTCGGACGGTCGAGATAGCCATAATTGAGAACCGAACCGGCCTGCGCCAAAAGGAGGCGTGAGATTTTCCCGAAACGCCCCATGCCCATGACACTCAAGGGCAGTGGCTGTTTTTTGCCGAAGACGCCGAGCAGTCGCGCCAGGGCGGCCGGCGAACCGGCGAGCGCGGCGAGTTTGCAGACATCGGCCCCGGCGGCATACGCCTGGCGAATGGCACGCTGCAATTTCGCCACCGGCGGGGTGGAGTGAAAATGGTGAACGGAGGCGATGACTTTCACGCCGGCCAGGCGGGCGGCGGAAACGGTTGCAGATAGTTTTTCAAAGGAGCGCAACTCCACATCGATCAGGGACGCATGGGGCAGGAAACGGGCGAAAAGCTCACGCCGCTGCGGGAAACTGAGGTTGTGCGCCCCTCCCTCGGCCGGATGCCGGACCGTGATGATCAACGGTACGCGGAGGCGGGGCAGGACGGGCAGCAAGGCGGCGGGGTCGGCGGCAAAATTGTCCACGCGAATCTCCAGGAAATCGACCTCCCCGGGCCGGATCTGGAGCGCGGCGCGCAGCGCCCCCGGAGAATGCACGGCGGCCACCACGTTCGCCAATTTACGTAAATCTCTCGATATATTTATCCGGCTCATGTTTCTTGCGATGCTCCGCGCAGCAAACCCGATGCTTGGTCGAAAACAAGAACTCAATCTCCAATTCCTCCAGGTCGCCGATGGCGTCCTGATGGTCGTCGCGTTTTGGATTGCGCACACCCTGCGCTTTTTCGGCGCGGACCTTTTTGTTTTCGCCAACAAGCCGATCGGGCCGTTTTCCGAGTTCCAGTGGCTGCTGTTTGTCATCCTGCCCTTCGGGCCGATCGTGCTGGAACTGCAGGGCTTCTACGCGCACTCGCAGCAAAAGAGCGTGGGCAAGTCGCTGATCCAGGTCGCACGAGCCATCTTCTGGCTGGGGTTGATTATTGCCGCGTGCTCCTATTTTCTGCGGCTCAGCGTGCCCAGCCGCGCGGTCATGCCGCTCTTCGTGGTCGTCTCCGTCGGGCTCTTGCTGGCCCGCGAACACCTCACCCTCTTGTACTTCCGGAAGCGTTCGCGCACCGTGGACTTGCGGGAGCGGGTGATCCTCGCGGGAACGCCCAGCGATACCCACCAGTTGCGGCACACGTTCAATCCGGAGCAGATCATGGAGATCGAGGTCGTGGAGGAAATTGACATTGAAAATCAACCCATCACCGATCTCGTCAATGCCCTGCACAAGCACTCGGTCAACCGGGTGATTTTTGCCGGTGGTCACAGCCACTTGAACCGCCTCCAGGAGGCGATCGCCGCTTGTGAGATCGAAGGGGTCGAGGCCTGGCTGGCGGCGGATTTCATTCGCACCTCGATCGCCCGCCCGGATTTCGATGTGTTCGGCAACCGTCCCATGCTGGTCTTTCGCACGACGCCGGATTTGTCCTGGGCGCTGTCAATCAAGGGCTTGATCGACCGCACCGGTGCGCTCGTGGGGCTGCTGCTCACGTCGTGGCTCTTCGTCTTCATCGCCATCGGCATCAAGCTGACCTCGCCCGGCCCCATTTTCTTCCGCCAGCAGCGGGCGGGCAAGAATGGGCGGCCCTTCACGATGTTCAAGTTCCGCTCCATGGAGTCCGACGCCGAAATGCGCCAGGCGGAACTGGCCGCTTACAACCAGATGGAGGGACCGGTCTTCAAGATCGAGAAGGATCCGCGGGTCACCAAATTCGGAAAATTCCTGCGGCGCACGAGCCTCGACGAGTTTCCGCAACTCTACAACGTGCTCAAGGGCGAGATGAGCCTGGTCGGGCCGCGCCCGTTGCCCATCTACGAGGTCGAACAATTTGAAAGCACCGCCCAGCGGCGGCGCCTGAGCATGAAGCCGGGACTGACCTGCCTGTGGCAGGTCGCCGGCCGCAACAAGATCCGGAGCTTCGACGAATGGGTGCAACTCGATCTGCGCTACATCGACAATTGGTCGCTGCTGCTGGATTTCGAGATTCTGCTCAAGACCGTCCCGGTGGTCGTTCTCGGGTTTGGGGCACGGTAAAACTCAACGCAGCCCTCGGGCGCCTTGATTGGCGGTCATGGTCGCCGCCGAAAATAACTCGCACCTTAAATCGGCTTAAGAGGGCTTAAGGCACCTTAAATCGGCTTCTCGTCGCCGAGGCGCCTTGACTAAATCCTGGGCGGATGGCCGGCGGGAAGTGGGCAACCTCGCCGTGGCGAGCGGAGTTGGGAAATCGTCGGAGTTCATGCCTGCAGGTGTGCCATAACAC
This sequence comes from Chthoniobacter sp., assembly GCF_040003245.1. Taxonomy (NCBI): domain Bacteria; kingdom Pseudomonadati; phylum Verrucomicrobiota; class Spartobacteria; order Chthoniobacterales; family Chthoniobacteraceae; genus Chthoniobacter; species Chthoniobacter sp. The sequence goes on along the minus strand of NZ_JBDUCX010000253.1, from coordinate 5,623 downwards.
GGCGCAAAATGTGCATCGCCCCATTGGTTCCATTGGCTCCATTGCGAAAAATCCCCCCCGCAAAGACAAATCGCGGCGTATTGATGGATTCTTCGCCTCCCGGCAGTCATTTCATTTGCAGCCTCCTGTGGGAGCCGTTAGAAAACGCGGCCCATGTCTTCGACCCGTCCCACTTCCGTTGTCACCGGCGGCGCCGGTTTTCTTGGCTCCCACCTTACGGATCGACTGCTCGCCGAGGGGCACCGGGTCGTCGGCATCGATAATTTTCTCACCGGCAACGTCGCCAATATCGAGCACCTCGCGGGCAATGAGCACTACAAGTTCATCAAGCACGATGTCTCCAATTACATCTTCCTGCCGGGTGATGTGGATTTTATCTTTCACTTCGCTTCGCCAGCCAGCCCGATCGATTACCTCGAGCATCCGATCCCGACCTTGAAAGTAGGCTCCCTCGGCACCCACAATGCGCTGGGGCTCGCCAAGGCCAAAAAGGCGACCCTTCTCCTCGCCTCCACCAGCGAGTGCTACGGCGACCCGCTCGTGCACCCGCAGCGCGAGGACTACTGGGGAAATGTGAACCCCATCGGGCCGCGCGGCGTTTATGACGAGGCCAAGCGCTTCGCCGAGGCCATGGTCATGGGGTACCACCGCTACCACCATATCGACACGAAGATCGTCCGCATCTTCAATACCTACGGCCCGCGCATGCGGCTGCGCGACGGGCGCGTGGTGCCCGCGTTCATCGGCCAGGCCTTGCGCGGCGAGCCGCTGACCATCTTCGGCGACGGCTCGCAGACACGTTCCTTTTGCTATTGCTCGGATTTGATCGATGGTATTTTCAAGCTCTCGCAGTCCGACTTTCACGAACCGGTGAACATCGGCAACCCCCGCGAAATGACGATCAAGCAATTTGCCGAGGAAATCATCCGCATTACTGGGGCCAGTTCCCAGATCGAGTACCGCCCCCTGCCGGTGGACGACCCGAAGGTGCGGCAGCCCGATATTACGCGAGCCAAAAAGGTGCTGAATTGGGAGCCCCGAGTGGACTTCGACGAGGGCATTCGCAAGACAATTGATTACTTCCGCACCCGTCTGGATTGAACTTCAGAAGAAATCGGCAACTTTTTCCTTCCCAACCCCACACAAATAATCAACAAGAGCACCCGCTTTCCTGGACGCGAATGTCCTAAGAAAATCCCTCCCATGAAAATCCTCTTCCTTTCCCTCGCCACCCTTGGGGCGCTGTCCTCCGCAGTCCTGGCGCAGGCCCCGGTCGCAGTCGGCCCCGGCTCCGTGAAGATCACCAAGGTCGAAATCGCCGGCGTCAAGACCCCGGAATATCAAATCGTCGGCGGTCCACAAAAACGCTCCAAGACCGGCACCTGGCTGGAAATCGAAGTCGCGTTTGAGACCAAGCCCGAGGACATCGACGAGTTGACGTTCAACTACAACGTCCTGATCGAAAAATCGCTTCTCGATGGCAGCGTCACGCACGTCAACATTCCCAAGGGAACGGACCACTACTCGGTGATGTATATTTCGCCGCGCGCCTTGGAAAAACTGATGGGCGGCAGGCCGTTCACCGCCGCCAGCATCGGCAACGCCTGGATCACCGTGTCGCGGCAAGGTCAGGTTCTCGATGCCCCCGCCGCCAACGGCAAGGCGGCTTACAAGCCCACCGGCATGCCCAATCTGCCCCATCTCGCCGGCCTTCTGCTGAACAAGAACGAAACACCGTTCGCGCCGCTCTTCTATGATCGCTACGAGGCGATCAGGGCCGCCCGGTAGTCCTCGGCCGGAGCATTCATGGCAGCAAAAACTCGCATCCTCAGTCTCAGCCTCGGCACCCAAACTATTGGGCTGGCGGAGTTTAAAACCGGTCAAAACGGCGGCCTGATCCTGTCTTCCTACGAAACCCGGGAGTTACTCGCCGATCCGGCAGCCGACGCGACCCGGCTCGCGCAGACCAAGCTCGTCCTCGACGAGGTCGTCCAGAAGCGCAAGGTCAAGGGCGGGAAGGTCAACTACGCGGTTTCTTCCCAGTCGGTCTTCACCCGTTTCGTCAAGCTGCCCTCCGTAGGGGAAGAGCAAGTCGATCAGATCGTGGGGTTTGAAGCCCAACAGAATGTCCCCTACCCGATCGATGAAGTCGTGTGGGATTACCAGCTCGTCGACAGCGGCGACTCTTCCCAAGTCGAAGTCGTCATCGTCGCCGTAAAGTCCGATTTGCTCGACGACATCAACGATGCCGTCGAACAGACCGGCCTGAAGACGACCCTCGTGGATGTGGCGCCAATGGCCGTCTACAACGCCTTTCGCTACAACTACAGCGACGTGCATGGTTGCTCGCTCGTCATCGACATCGGGTCGCGGACGACAAACCTCATTTTCATTGAGCCGCACAAGGTCTTCAGCCGCAGCATTCCCAATGGCGGCAGCACGATTACCCAGCAAATTGCCAAGGAATTCAGCGAGGCCTTTCAAATTGCCGAGGAACGCAAGAAGCGGGACGGGTTCGTGAGCCTGGGCGGCGCCTATGCCGAGCCGGATGACCCTGATGTGGCCCGCGTCTCGAAGATGATCCGCAATTCGATGACCCGTCTCCACGCGGAGATCGCGCGGTCGATCAGCTTTTTCCGCGCCCAGCAGGGGGGCAGCCAGCCCGAGCGCGTCTTCTTGAGCGGGGGCAGTTCCACGTTGCCCTACATGCGGGAGTTCTTTCAGGAGAAGTTCCAGCTTCCGGTCGAGTTCTTCAATCCCATGCGCAATGTCGCCGTGGGCCCCGGCCTGAATATCGAGGACATCAGTAAGAACGCCCATCGCATGGGCGAACTCGTCGGCCTCGCGCTGCGCGGGACCAGCGACTGCCCGATGGAACTGAATCTGCGCCCGGCGCGGGTCGTCCGGCGGCACGATCTGGCGGTCAAGCGCCCCTACCTCATCATGGCTGGTTTCTGTGGCCTGCTGGCCCTGACCGCGTGGTGGCTGTATTTCGTGCAAGCCGCCAAGACCGTGGCGGATGCCACGGAGAAGCTGGCCCCGAAAGTCACCGAACTCCAAAGCTTCGAAAAGAAGATCGACCAGGCGAGGAAGGACATCAAGGCCCAGCAGGATACCGCGCAACCGTATCTCAATGCGGTCGAGGAAAAGACCTATTGGGTGCAAATCACCGAAGATATCAACAGCCGCCTGCCCAAGGACTACATCTGGGTCACGAATTTCGACTTGGAAAAGCCCGAGTCCACGTTGAAACAAAACGCCAAAGCAGCGCCACGAGGCACGGTCCTGCTGCTCAAGGGTCTCTACCTTTTCAACACGCGTGGCCCCCAGGTGGTGGACGATTTCAAGGCCAAGCTGAAAGAGTCGCCCTATTTCACCGTGGACGAGGATCCCTCGCGCAACGTCCGCATGAGTCCCAATGAAGTGGACTGGGCCTATGACTGGACCATCCCCCTCATTCTGAAGAACCCCATCGTGAGCTCCTCGAACGAAAAATGAATTGGGTTAAACAAAACAAATTTCTGACCGGGTTCATCGTGGTGATGCTGATCGGAGTCGGCGCGCTCGGTTTCGAGCTCTTTACCGCCAGTTCCGCCTACGACGAGGCCACCGAGAACTACACGAAAGCGTCTGCGGAATACAATCGCCTGCGCCATTTGGTGCCGTATCCCAACCGGCAGAACCTGACCGCCTACGAGGAGCAAAAACAGGAAGCCGCGAGCGTCATCAACGCCTTCGAGTCCGACCTCTCCAAGAAGGAATTTCCTCTGGAATCGTTCTCGCCCGAGGGTTTTCAGGACAAATTGAAGGCCTCGGTGACCGCGGTTCGCGCCAAGGCGACCGAGAACGGCATCAAGCTTCCGGATAAATTCTATCTGGCATTCGAGAAATACGAAACCACACCGCCGGCTCCCGAAGCCGCCGCCCCCCTCGGCCGCGAACTCAAGGCCATCGAGTGGGTGGTGAATCAATACCTCTCCCACTCCTCCAATGCCGTGGAAGGCGTGGTCAGCCTCGTTCGTGCCGATCTTCCTCAGGAAAAGGGCGGCAAGGGCGGAAAAGGTGGCGGTGGCAGTGGACCCGGTGCGGGCGGCGGACCGGGCAACAATGGCCCCGGCGGTAAAGGTGGACCGGGCGGCGGTGGCGGCTCTGGACGACGCGATCTGGTGAAATATCACCCGTTTGATATCGCGGTGAGTTGCAAGCCAGCAGCGCTTCGGGAAGTGCTGAATACCATCACCGGACCCCAGGCGCCCCAGTTCTACGTGGTTCGTCAGCTTCGCATCCATAGCAGCAAGGAAAAGGGGCCTGCGCGCGCCGGCGATGCCGCCGACAACGATAAAGATAAACAGACCATCCACTATATCCTCGGTGAGGAATGGATGGAAGTGACTGCTCGCATCGAAATCGTGGATTTCACCCCGCCGGGCGAAAAACCTGCTTCAGACAAATCGTCTGCCGCCCCCAAATCTGCCCCCCGCCCGTAACCATTATGAACTGGATTAAGAAGCGCTATGACCAGTTTCTGCTCGCACTGCTCACGGTTGCGCTGCTGGCCTGCGCTATCCTGATTTTCCTCCGGGTCCAAAGCTTCGGCGAAAAATTCTCCGACGCCGTCGCCAGTGTCATCCCGAACAACAAGGTTCCTCCCGTTCCGCTGGATCGCATCGATCAAGCCAAGGAAAAACTCCAGACTCCCCCGCAGTGGACCAATCCGGTGGGTGCAAAGGGTGAACCCCTTCGCGGTTCCCTCTTCGTTTCCGACCACTACATCATCAGTCCAGAGGGGACACCCCAAAAGCCCGACATCGTAGATCTCTACAAAGACTCACTCACCGGGGAAAAGATCCCCAGCAAATGGTTCCTGGATAACAACCTTCCTTTGCTGGATGCCAAGGTTCCCATGCAGGATCCGGATAAAGACGGCTTCACCAACGAGGATGAATGGCGCGCCAAGACCGATCCCAACAATAAGGATTCGCACCCGCCCTACTGGACCAAGCTCTTCCTGAAACATTTCGAGAAGGTTGCCTTCCGGCTCGTCTTTAAGAGCTACGATGGTATTCCCACGGGTCCCAAGAAAGACCCAATCGAAAAGTTCAGCTTTCAGATCGACACGATCGACCTCCACCAACCCAGTGAGTTCCTCAAGGTCGGCGACATGGTGCCACATACGAAATTCAAGCTGGAAAAGTTTGAATACAAAACGGCCTACAACAAGCAAATCGAGGATACCGTGGACGTATCCGAGTTGACGCTCGTCGACACGATTACCGCGGATAAAATCGTCCTGATTCTGAACCGGGTCACCGATTCACCCGATGTCTACGCCAATTTCGAGTACGAATGGCCGCAGCCGACCCAGCTCATCCGGGTCAAAAAGCTCCAGGAGTTCGTCCTCAAGCCGGAAGTTGATGACACGCATCACTATAAACTGATTGACATCAACGACACGGAAGCCCAAATAAAACTCCCAGACGGGACAGATTACACGGTGAAAATGGACCCGCGCCACGCGGGCAAGTAGCCACTGTAGTTTAACCTGATCTTCATCTGGCCATTTCCTTGGTGCCAAAATTGCATCCCACTCTAAAAAACTTTTTATAATCTCAACCCCAAAGCC
>NZ_JBDUCX010000063.1:0-30085 GCF_040003245.1 Chthoniobacter sp. | reverse complement strand
CGTCGCGCCCGCCTTCTTGTGCATGAGGATGCAATCGAGCACGTCGAGCGGATTGATCGGGATGATGCCGGGCATGAACGCTTTCTCGGTCTGGCCGTAGAGCGCCTGCGTGGAAAAGCGGCAGGCGTAGACCTTGCCGCCTTCGTCGATGAACTTCGCGATACGCTGGTTCACGAAGAGATGGCCGGGAAACGCTTCGTCGCCGAGCGTGGGGAAGCCGCGCTGGAAGCCGAGGGTGACACCCGGGCCATACAACAGGATGGAAGTCTCGTACCCTTTGCGCAACAAGCGCGTGGCGACCAGCGTGTTCACGATCCCGATGGAGCCTTCGAAGGCCACGGTGTGAAAAGTGACCAGCGCTTTTTCGCCCGGATCGGCTTTCACATCGGGAAATACTTTCTCCTCATAATCCACGAGGAAATCGCCCGGCTTGTTCATTTCTTTTTCGACTTTTGGCATAACGGATTTTGCTTTGTTGGTTGGTGGTGAGCGAAGCGTGGGCTCCGCGTGATGCTGCTTCTGCTTAGCATGGCGCGAACCCATTCCGGCACCTTGGCCCTTGCCGCGAACGGTTTATTGCGCATATCGTTGCGCAACAGAGAGGCATCGCCCGCGAACGCCCATTTCATGCGGCTTCGCGGTGCATCTATTTGCTCCGATGAAACAAATACAGACAGTGCGAATGGCGGAAATCGCCCAGCAGTTGGGCGTGGCTTCCTCGACGATTTCTCGGGCCTTGCGCGATGACCCGCGCATCAGCGGCGACTTGCGCAGTCGCGTCCGCACGGTGGCGGATAAATTGGGTTACGCGCCAAATCCGTTGGTCAGTGCGCTGATGGCGAATCGGCGTCGCCGCGGCGGTGCAGGCGCGGTCGATGTGATCGCGCTGATCACGAATTACGGAGGCCGCGAAGATTGGCGGAAGAAGGACGTGTGCCGCTGGGAATACGAGGGGATTCAGCGGCGTGCACGAGCGCTCGGCTTCCGCATCGAGGTCTTCGCGCTCGCCGATTATCGCGGCGATGTGACACGGCTCTCCGCGACGCTGCGCGCACGGGCGATTCGCGGCGTGCTGCTCGGCTTTTCCCGCGACGAGGCCGCGGGTGTGGCCTTCGATTGCGAAGGCTTTTGTGTCGGCGGGTTGAGCGCCTATTTCCCCGACGTGAATGCGGACCGCGCAAACTTCCACGGTTTCTACAATGTGCGCCTCGCGCTCGATCACATGCACCGCCTCGGCTACCGGCGTCCCGCGCTGATCGTGCCCGAACTGAACAATCGGGTGTCGAACAATCTCTGGTCCGGCGCGTTCCTCGACTGGCAGCGCAAGCTGCCGAAGCGCGATCGCTGCGAACCCTTCATCCCGCCGGAGAACGTGACGGCGACCGAGTTCAGCGACTGGCTCTATCGCAATGCGCCCGACTCCCTGCTCGTCTACAAAATGCCCGTGCGCACCTTCCTCGCGAAGCGCGGCGTGCGCGTGCCGGACGACATCGGCGTCGCGTATCTCTACCGCACTTCCGACGAGAAAGGCGATGCGGCGGGCATCGACGGAAATCTCGATTTCGTCGGTGCGGCGGCGCTCGATCTGGTGGTCGAGCGGCTCTACGGCAACAGCACCGGCACGGGCGAGCATCCGAAAGAGGTGCTCATCAAGGGGACGTGGTACGAAGGCGCTACGTTGCCGCCGAAAAATCTGCCCGCGCCGCCCCGTAGCCGAGCACCAGCGAAGGCGAAGCGGTGACGCGGCCAACCCGCGCGCAAGTGATGTCGCGGGCGGCGAAATGGGCGATGACGTACGGCGTATTTTCGGGCGCGACGCTGAGCAAATATCCGAAGCTCGGGAACGCGATCAACCAGCGCGTGAAATCCGCGTCCATCGGCCGCGGAAGCTGATCCAGCCGGAGTTCCGCGCCGACGTGCGAGCATTCCAGCAGCATGGCCAGCGTGCCGGCGATGCCGCCATTGCTGATGTCCTTTCCTGCGCGACACCAGCCGCTCTCCGCGAGCGCCGGGAGCAATTGCAGATCGCCGCGCAAGCGTTCCGGCGGCGCGCCCACGCTGGCGTTCCAGAACGGTTTGTCGCCGCGCCAGCTTCCACGCAGATCGACCGCGACGAGCAGGTCGTCGCCCGGTTGCGCATCGAAGCTGGTGATCAGTTTCCGCGCCTTGCCGAGCACTGCGGCGGCGAGGAAAGAAGCGTCGTTCCGGACAATCGTCGTGTGCCCGCCGACGATCGGTACGCCATACGCCTGCGACGCAGCGCTCATGCCTTCCCAGATTGCCGCCGAGCGCTCGAGACCGGGCGTCCACAACACGTCGACAATGGCCAGGGGCCAGCCGCCCATGGCCGCGACATCACTCAAATTCACCATCACCGCTGAATAGCCCGCGAACCACGGATCCGCTGCCACAAAGGATTCCAGCATGCCTTCTGCGGCGAAGAGCAGCCAGCCGTTGCCATCCGCAATGGCCGCGCAATCGTCTCCCACGCGCACCTCGCCGGCCAGCGCTTGCGCCGGGGCGTAGGCGTGATGGATCGTTGCTTTGTCCGCCACGGCGGGATGCTGCGCGAGAAACTCGATCAGCCGGGCGAGGGTCGCTGCGTCGTCGCTCATCCGCGACTTTAGAACACGCTCTCGGCGGGCCGATAATAGTTGAGGTCCGCGCGCATCTTGACGTGGCGCAAGCCGAAGAGTTCCATCTCCGCGAGCGGCTCCCAGTGCAGGCGCTGGAAGAACTTCGCATTCTGATGCTGCACCGTGGCCAGGAACTCCGTGCACCCGAGCGCATGGGCGGTGGAGACCGCCTTGTAAATCAAGCCCGCGCCCAGCGCACCGAGCCCGCGATAGATCGGCTGATGATTCCGCATGGCCACCCCCGGACTGATCTTTTTCACGCTGCGAAAATCGGCCGCCACACCCAGCCGCGAGCCGTACCACACGCCTGGTTTGCGCTCATCGATCCGCACCACGCCGACGACCGAATCCTCCATTCCCGCAATCAATGTCTCGCAGACGATCGGCATCGCGTGTTCATCAAATTCATCGCGATCCGTGCCCTGAAAGATCCGCTGCTCCTCGCAAAAAATCGCCCGGCGCAGAGCCCAATATCCGTCCAGCGCTTCGTGCGTCTGGGCGATGCGAAAGATGAAATCCTGCGGTGTGAAGTGGTGGTACGTATCGAAAAGCATAGGTCGAGATCGTGCGGTGAGTTGTCCCGCCACCCCCTAGCACTGCCTATGCCAACTGCCGCTCCGCAATGGGAGATCGGCCGCCGATCATCCGCGGAACCGAACTTTCCGCCTGAGTCCGGGCTACTTCGCCGCCGCGACGTGGGGCGGCGTTTCCTTGGCGCCCTGTTGCACGGCCCAGATGTAACTTTGCGAGCAGATGAACAGTGTGCCGTTGGCCGCGACGGGCGTTTCATAGGCCGCCGAGCCCAGCGTGATCTCGGAGAGCACCTTCATCTCTTTGCCCGCAGAGAGGACGACGAGCTTCTTCTTCGTGTTGATGTAGACCTTGCCGTCGGCCACCAAGGGCGTGCTCCAGGTATCGGCATGGGTGTCGTAGACCCAGTAGGGCTTGCCCGTCTTTTCATCGAGGCAATGGACGTGGCCCGCGAGGTCGGTGGCGTAAAGCAGACCGTCTTTGATGGCCACACTGGATATCGCGCGCTCGATGCCATCGTAAGTCCAGATGCAACCGCTCTGCGTCACATCGCCCGTCTTGCTCGCGTCGATGCAGTGCAGCAAACCCTTCCCGCGTCCGTGCATGGGGTCCTGGCCAATGGTGCAGTAGACGCGGCCATCGTGAAACACCGGCGACGCGATGATCTCGCTCGGCCCGAGGAACAGGCCGTCGTCCTTGTTCGTCGTGTATTTCTTCCGCTTGTCGCCGATGTAATAGTTGAACTCGTCCTCGCCCTCGGGGTGGCGGAATTCCGCCGGATCGCAATCGTAGGACCACACCTTCTTGAAGGTGACCGGCGCCGACGGCACGCTCTGCAGCGCCTCGAACGCGTAGCAGACGCCGTCACCGCCGCCAAAGAATACGAGCTTCTTGCCGTTCACGACGCCGATGGTCGGCGGCGACCACAGGCAATGCCACATGCGATGCCCGAGATCCTCGGTATCGGTGGCGATCAGCTTCCCGGTCCTGGCATCGAGCGCGATGAAACTCGGCGCATCCGGGTGCAGGCAAAACGTGTGCTCATGGTTCACCCCGTTGGCCGAGGTGCAGTAAAGGATGTCGCCGTCCACCAGCACGGAACACGCGGCTACGTCGTGTGGGCAAATGCCGAGGTCGTCCACGAGATCGTATTTCCAGATGATATCGCCGTCGGTCTTCTCCAGCGCCACGGGCGGATTCTTGGACCCGGCGATGTATTGCCCTTCGTCTTGGAACGGCCCGTCGTTGCCGTCGGCCTGGCCCTTCACGTCCAGGCACAGGATCTCCGCCGCGCTGGTCACCACATAAGCCCGATTGCCCACGATGGTCGGCGACGAGCACACCCCCAGATTCTGCTGGCCGTAATGCGCGTCCACCGGCAACCGTTCCTTGGGCCGCACCGGCACCGGCAGCTTCCAGAGCATCTGACCGGTTTTTTCATCGAGACACCACACCATGCCGCCCTTGGATCGCTTCAGGCGGGTGTCGCCTTGCAAGGTGGCGTCGTCGGTGCCGATGAAGACGCGACCATCGGCCACCGTCGGGTTGCCACAGATGAAGGTGCCCAGCTTCGCGACCCAGCGCACATTCTCAGTCGTGCCGGGCAGGATACCGTCGCCCGTGGTGGATTTCTCCCCAGGCTTGAAGGTGTCGGGCAGACCGGTCTCCATCGAAACCATGTTGCGTCCCAGGTCGCAGCCGCCCCAGGCGGGCCAGTCGGCGGCGGGAGCCGAGGTTACAGCCAGAAAAATTGCCGCCGTCGCTAATAAAGGAGATGATTTCGTCATAGTCTGGGGTCGCGAGTCGTTGCACCTTCATTAACCCGCCTTTGGCGAAATGGTTTGCAACTCTCTTTCCCCAACTGGTTTCACCCTCCCATGACGACCCTCGGCGCCCGCAAATTCCTCCTGTGCTTGTCCTTTCTGGGTAGCCTCGCCACGCTGGCTGCCGACCTGCCTTCCGCCCAGGAATATCAGGCCAACTGGCCTCGCTTCCGCGGCCCGGATGGCGGCGGGGTCGCTGCGCAAGGTGACACGCCGCTGACCTGCGACATCAAGACTGGCGCGAACATCGCGTGGTCAGTTCCCGTGCCCGCCCCCGGTTTCAGCTCTCCGGTGATCTGGGGCGACCGCGTGTTTCTCTCTGGTGGCGACGAGGCCAAACGCGAGGTGCTGTGTTTCGACGTGGCATCCGGAAAACTGCTCTGGGAGAAGCCCGTGCCCAAAACCGCGGGCAGCCCCGATGAGCCTCCGTCCGTCCCCGAGCAGTGCGGCATGGCCGCCGCGACCGTGGCCACCGACGGACGCCGCGTCTACGCCATGTTCGCGAATGGCGACCTGGCCGCGTTCACTTTCGACGGCGCCCTCGTCTGGTCGAAATACCTCGCCATCCCGAAGAACCCCTACGGTCACGCCGCCTCGCTGCTCACGTGGCAGGACCGCGTCATCGTGCAACTCGACCAAGGCGATCCGGACGACAAGCTGAGCAAGATTTACGCGTTCGACGGCGCGACCGGCGCGGTCGTCTGGCAACAAGCGCGCCCCGTCGGCGCCTCTTGGGCCACGCCCATCGTCATTGACGCCGCCGGTCAGGCACAGGTCATCACCGCTGGCGTGCCGTTGGTCATCGCCTACGCGGCAAAGGATGGCGCAGAACTCTGGCGCGCCGATTGTCTCGATGGCCTCGTCACCCCGTCGCCGATCTTCGCGGGCGGCACGCTGTTCGTCATCAATCCTTCCAACAAGCTCCAGGTCATCCGCCCCGACGGCCACGGCGACGTCACCAAAACGCACCTCGGCTGGGGCGTGGAAGATGGCATCCCCGACGTCACCAGCGCGGTCAGCAACGGCGAACTGATCTTCCTCCTCGATTCCAGCGGTGTGCTCACCTGCTACGACGCGAAGGACGGCAAGAAGCAGTGGCAGCACGATTTCGGCGACGAGTGCAACGCCTCGCCCAGCCTCGCCGGTCACCAAGTCTATGTCTTTACCAAAAAGGGCACCATGGCCGTCGTCGAAGCCGCGCGCGAGTTCAAGGAACTCGGCCACTCCTCGCTTGGGGAGGAAGTCTTCGCCAGCCCCGCCTTCGCGCAAAACAAGATCTTCGTCCGAGGAGTGAAGAATCTGATTTGTATCGGGGTGAAGCCGTAAAAGCGATGCCCACCCTTGCCCGATTATTGAAGACGAGCGCAGTCCTCCTGCTCGCCATGGCGCTGCCGCTCGCCGCGCAGACGGTCGAGACATGGCAGAAGGCGGCGGTGCAAAAGCATCCCGCGCTGACCCAAGCCGGCTCGCCTTTGAACGTGCGCTTCCTCGCCATCATCGCCGAGAAGCGGAAATCCGAGCCGGCCTATTTTAGCAAACCGGACTGGCCGATGCGGGCCGCGGATGCCGCCGATGCGGCGTTGCGTGCGGAGGACCTGGCCGTGAGCGAAAAGGCGAAAGCCGAGGAGGCCGCGCGCCTCGCCAAGATGACCCCGGAGGAGCGGGAGTGGGATCACGACAAGGCGCGTTGGGTCTTCGAGCGCCTCGTGTTTGGCGACACCGAGGAGACGATCGTGAGCAAGCTTACCCATTCGAAGCTCATCACCTCGCGTGTCTCTCCCAGCACGCGCGTCCCCCTGGGCACGCACTTCCAATGGGTGCTGGGCGAGACCAAATACAATCTCGATTTCGAGATGAAAGACAAACTCGCCGCCATCGTCTTCGAGAGTCCCGCGGAGGCCACCGACAACCTCGACGGCTTCATTCACGATGATTGGCAAAAGCTGCGCACGGCGGCCGTCGAACAATTCGGCCCGCCCACGAAAACCATCGCTTATCCCGATGCGAAGGCCCTGCACGCCGGCGGCTGGACAGTGACCGACACGTGGGACCGCCCCGGCAGCCGGATCAAACTCGGCGTCACCGAAGACAGCGGCAAGGGCCGGGCCGCCCTGCGGATCAGCGACCCCGCGCACGCGGCGGAATAAGTTGAGGCGTCGAACATCTCGCCTTCGTGCTGGTCGCGCGATACATGGCAGGGCTCGCCTTCTATGAACGGAACCGAACCGACCCTACCGCCGAACACGATCGATATACTGCAGCTCGCTCGTGCGATCCGCTTCGCGCTGGTCTCCATTGTTCTCGGCCTCTCCTATTTCAGTCTCCGCGTCACCCTGACCATCGAAGGCTTCGAGCAGATTTTTCGAGACATGCTCGGGGGCCGCGCCTTGCCTTGGCTTACCGTCCTGATTCTTCGAGGTCGGCTGCTATTTCTCGGCGTTAGCATTCTCGTGCCGACCCTGGCCATCGGATCCCTCTTCAATTCTCAAGTCGTGCGCTCCTTCTACCTCATCGGCGGCCTGGGCCTGCTCACGGTCCTGCAGTTCGTTGTCCTCTATCATGGGCTGACAGCGCCACTGCTTGAGATTATCAAGGCGATGGGCGGGAATCCATGACTCACGGGCGCCTGAATTTCCACGTCGAGGCGCAGGCCACCGGCTCCCACGCCCGGGCGGCGACGTTTCATACGGCGCACAATCAAGTGCGCACGCCGCTCTTCATGCCGGTGGGCACGCAGGCCACGGTGAAGGGACAGCTCACGCAGGCGCTCGAGGACGCGGGCTCGCAGATCCTGCTCGCGAACACCTATCACCTGCTGCTGCGGCCCGGGCCGGAAGTGTTCCGCCGCACCGGCGGCATCCATGGCTTCATGAGCTGGAAAAACTCCGTGCTCACCGACTCCGGTGGCTTCCAAATCTTCTCGCTGCCGCACTCGCGGGCGATGTCGGAGGAAGGAGCGGCGTTCCAGAGCTATCTCGATGGGCGCACGATCCTGCTCAGCCCCGAGCTCAGCATCGAGACGCAGGTCGCCATTGGGAGCGATATCATGATGGCGCTGGATCAGTGCATCCCTTCGACCGCGGATGAAGCCACCGCCCGCGCCGCGCTCGGCATCACGCATCGCTGGGCCGCCCGCAGCCTGGCCGCGCGCGGCGAATCCACGCAGGCCCTCTTTGCCATCGTGCAAGGCGCGCTCTATCCGGAATTGCGCCGCGAAAGCGCGGCTGGCCTCACGGAAATGCCGTTCGATGGTTTCGCCATTGGCGGCCTCGCGGTCGGCGAGAGCCGCAGCGAACGGCAGGACACCTGCGAGCTCACCGCCCAACTTCTCCCGCAGGATCGCCCGCGCTATCTCATGGGCGTGGGCACCCCGCTGGATATCCTCGAGGCCGTGCATCGCGGCGTCGACATGTTCGACTGCATCATCCCCACGCAAGTCGCCCAGCGCGGCGGCGCCTTCACCTCGCGCGGCTTCCTGCAACTGCGGCGCGGCGTTTACAAATACTCCGAGGCCAATCTCGACCCGCTCTGCAATTGCCCCACTTGCGCCCGCTACTCGCGCGCCTACCTGCATCACCTCACCAAGACCGGCGAGCACCTCGGCTGGCAGCTCCTCGGGCAGCACAATCTCTACTTCTACCACCAGCTCATGCGCGATATCCGGCAGAGCATTTTCGAAGACCGCTTCCTCGAGCTCTACCGCGAGCGGCGCGAAATCCTGCACAAGTCCGACGCGGAAAATCCCATCCACGTCCAGAAGCCGAAACGCAAGATGGCCTTTCACCGCGGGAACTACGAAGTGCACCGCGCGCCGGAAGGGTTCGCCAGCATCCGCCAGATTTCCTCCGGCGAGATCATGCACTCGCGCACCCCGCCGATGGTCGAGGCGCATCGCCTTTACATCGAGCAGTCCGACCTCGCCGCCCGCCTGCGCCTCTCCGCCAATGAGAACATGAACGGAGCGACTACCGAGCCGCTCGTCATCTGGGATGTCGGCCTCGGCGCCGCCGCCAACGCCATGGCCGCGATCCTCTGCCATGAAGCGCAGACCGCCGCCGGCCCCACGCGCCCCATGCACCTCGTCAGCTTCGAAAACGATCTCGACCCGCTGCATCTCGCCTTCCAGCACAACCGCGAGTTCACCTACCTCCGCCACAGCGCCATCGGCGGCCTCCTCACCGTCGGCCGCTGGCAATCGCGCGACCCCGGCCTGCGCTGGACGCTCGTGCAAGGCGACTTCCTCGCCTCCATGGTGAAGTCGCCCGCGCCGCCCGACCTCATCTTCTTCGACATGTTCTCGAGCAAGACCGCCGCCGACCAATGGACGCTCGGCGCCTTCCGCGAGGTCTTCGCCGCCTGCGCGGGCCGCGCCGTCGAACTCTTCACCTACACCTGCTCCACGCCCATCCGCGCCGCGCTCCTCGCCGCCGGCTTCCACGTCGCGCGCGGCTGCAGCACCATCGATAAAGTGGACACCACCATCGCCCTCACTCCCGAGGCCGCACGCACTCTCTCCCCCGGCGGCTACGAACTGCTCGGCGCCGAATGGCTGGCCAAATGGGGCCGCTCCAGCGCCAAATTCCCCATCGACCTCCCCGCCGACCAGCAGCCCGCCTTCGAGCAGGCCATCCGCACGCATCCGCAGTTCCAGAGCATGTAAGCGTCGAAGCTAAGCTTCGCCCCGGCGGCTGGTTACCTGCGAGTAACACACCGTTTGCTCACACCGCATGCGCCCCCCATTCGCATTCCCTCTTTTTTGTCTCCTCCTCATTGGCTGGTTCCATGCCGGCCGTGCTCAGCAGCCCGCCCCGCCAAAGTCCGTCGCACCCTATGTGCCCGCAACCTGGAAAGCAGGCGCGGCATCCGTGATTGTGACCCCGGAGAAGAATCTCTTCATGGCCGGATACGCGGCGCGCAAGAAACCTGCGGAAGGCAAGGTGCAGGACCTCTTCGCGAAGGCGCTCGCGCTCGAAGATGAGCAAGGCGGTCGCGCGGTCATCGTGACCATGGATTTGATCGGAGTTCCGCAGGCGATACGGCGCGCGGTGGCGGCGCAGGCCGAGCAGCAATTTCACCTGCCGCCTGCCGCGCTGCTCATGAATGCGTCGCACACGCACTCCGGCCCCTCCTTGCGTCCCGTCGCGCCCACGGAACAGGAACTGGAGAAGCCGGGTGTCCGCGATTCCTACGAGTACACGCAAGGCCTCCAGGAAAAGCTGGTCGCGGTCATCGGACAGGCGCTTGGCAATCTGCAGCCGGCGCGCCTCACGTGGAATCGCGCCCGCTGCGGCTTCGCCATGAACCGCCGGCGCGACTACGCACTGCCCGCGGACGATCCCAATGCGAAGCTCGCGCCGAATCCCAATGGTCCCGTCGATCACGAGGTGCCGGCGCTGCGCGTGGAGGCGCCCGACGGCACCTTGCGCGCCGTGCTTTTCGGCTACGCCTGCCACAATACCAGCCTCGGCTTTTACCACTACTGCGGCGATTACGCCGGTTACGCGCAGGAGTATCTGCAAGAGCATCGGCCCGGCTTCACGGCGCTTTTCCTCATGGGCTGCGGCGGTGACCAGAATCCGTATCCGCGCCGCTCCGAAGTGGTGCCGGGCATCAGCGATGTGGAACTCACGCAGCAACATGGCCGGTCGCTGGCCAACGCCGTGGAGATGGCCATGACGGTGAATCCGCGACCCATTCACGGCCCGATCCGCAGCGCTTTCGAAGAGATCCCCCTCGACTACGCCAAGCCGGGGCGTTCGCCGCACGACTATCCGATTCAGGTCATTCACCTCGGCCCCGATCTCGTCATCGCCGCGCTGGGCAGCGAAGTCGTGGTCGATTACAGCCTGCGCCTCAAACGCGAACTGGCCGGTCCTGCGGCCGTGTGGATCGCCGGTTACTCCAACGACTATTGCGGCTACATGCCGAGCCTACGCGTGCAGCAGGAAGGCGGCTACGAAGCCGCCGCCGGGTGGGCGGACACGCTCGAGGAACGCATCGTCGGCAAGGTGCATGAATTGCACCAGCGCCTGGGCGCGCCGGCGCGATGACGCGCCATCCGCGGCGTTGCAAAATAGGGGGGCTGGTAACACTCTCGGAAAGCCTGTCAAGATTCGCGGCTCAACTCCATTCTCCTCCTCCTATGATTCCCCCCATTCTCTCCCGCCGCTCGTTTCTGAAAGCCTCCGCCATGGCCGGTGGCGGGTCGATTGCGGCCTCGTTGTGGCAGGCGCCCGCGAGTGCGGCGGCGGCCGGCGGGCCGCTCATCGCCTATGTCGGCACGTATAGTTCTCCGCTGCCGTTTATCCGTGCGGGGCAGGTGGATTTGCCGGCGGGCAATGGGAAGGGCATTTACTCGTTTTTGGTGGATCGCGCGACGGGCGCTTTGACGCCGCACGGGTTGTTCGAGCTGGCGACGAGTCCCAATTGCCTCGCGATCAATGCCGCGGGGACCCGTTTGTATTCCACGGATGAAACCGATTTGCGTCCGGAGAATGAGGCGGGATCGATCAGCAGTTTCGCCATCGATCGTGCCACCGGAAAGTTGACCTTGCTGAACACCGTCAGCTCCGGCGGCGCCGGCCCGGCCCACTTGAGCATTCACCCCTCCGGGAAGTTCGTGCTGGTCGCCAATTATTTCGGCGGCTCGGTGGCGGTGCTGCCGATTCTGCCCGATGGCAGTCTCGGCGCGGTGAGCGATTTCAAGCAAGACGCCGGCACGATCGGGCCGAAGAAGGCCACGAGCGCGCCTCCCGGCAGCTTCGCCGTCAGCGGCCACGATCAGGTGCACGAGCATATGATCGCGGGCGATCCCTCGGGCCGTTTCGTCATCTCCGTCGAGATGGGCATGGACCAGCTCCGCGTCTGGAAGTTCGACGACAAAGCAGGCGTGCTCACCGCGAACGATCCCCACGCGATCGCGCTGCCACCGGGAGATGGCCCGCGCCACTTCTCCTTCCATCCCAATGGCTACTGGTTCTATTCGCTGCAGGAAGAAGGCTCCACCATCGTCCTCTTCGACTACGACGGCGCGCTGGGTCGGCTCGCGCCGCGGCAGACCATCTCCAGCCTCCCGCCTGGCTTTGCCGGCAGCAATTTCACCTCCGAGATCGCCGTGTCCGACGATGGCCGGTTTGTCTACGTGGCGAATCGCCTGCACGACAGCATCGCCTTCTTCGCCGTGGATGAAAAAACGGGCGCGCTCACTTTCGTCGGCGAGGAATGGACCCGCGGCGATTACCCGCGCAGCTTCGGCTTCGATCCCACTGGGACTTTCCTCTATTCGCTCAACCAGCGCGCCGACAACATCGCGATTTTCAAGGTCGATCGCAAAGCCGGCGCCCTCACCTTCACCGGCCAGATCACGCCCGTCGGCAATCCCTCGAGCATCGTGTTTCTCGACCTCGGCAAGGCAGGCTAGACGGGTGCCCCCCACCGTCATCCTGATCCCGCGACTGCGGGAGAAGGACCTCTGATATCTGCCTTTCCTCTCACGCCCGGCGTCAGATGCCGGAATGATATTGGAGATGCATCGCTCGCTACCCCGTCCACACTTGACGCCCCCCCGGCACGAAATAGGCTCGCCGTGATGTCATGCGGACACGCCAATTCGGTTCCGACTCCCCCACGTCAAAAATGAATCTTCTCCCCGGCTCGACGCCATGAAAGTCGGCATCGCCAGGGAAATCCGCCCCGGAGAACGCCGCGTCGCCGCCACTCCGGACACCACGCGCCGTCTGGTGAAGCTCGGCTTCGAGGTGTGCATCGAGTCCGGTGCCGGGGGAGGAGCCTCGTTTCCCGACGCGGATTACCAGACGGCCGGCGCGAAGATCGTGGACCGGGCGGAACTCTGGAGCGCGAGCGAGATCGTGCTCAAGGTGCACCCGCCGGAAATGGACGCGGCCTCGCAGAAGCACGAGGCCGACCTGCTGCGGGAGGGCGCCGTCCTCATCTCTTTCCTCTGGCCCGCGAAGAACCAGGAATTGGTGGAGCGGCTGCGCGCGCGCAAGGTCACCGCCTTCGCCATGGACCAGGTGCCGCGCATCACCCGCGCGCAGAAAATGGACGCGCTGAGTTCGATGTCGAACATTGCCGGCTATCGCGCCGTCATCGAGGCGGCGAGTTACTACGGCCGTTTCTTCACCGGTCAGATCACGGCGGCGGGCCGCGTGCCGCCGGCGAAGGTGCTCATCATCGGCGCGGGCGTCGCCGGGTTGTCGGCGATCGGTGCGGCGCGCAGCCTCGGCGCGATCGTGCGCGCCTTCGATACCCGGCCCGAAGTGCGCGAACAGGTCCACAGCATGGGCGCCGAATTTCTGACCGTGGACATCGAGGAGGATGGCAGCGGCGTCGGCGGTTATGCCAAGGAGATGAGCCCCGCTTTTATCGCCGCCGAGATGGCGCTGCTCGCGCAGCAATGCCTTGAAGTAGACATCGTCATCACCACCGCGCTCATCCCCGGCAAGGTCGCTCCGCAACTCGTCACGCAGGAGATGGTCAACAGCATGCGGCCCGGTTCGGTGATCGTGGATCTCGCCGCCGAAGCCGGCGGCAATTGCGCGGTCACCAAGCCTGACGAAGTCGTGGTGCACAACGGCGTGACCGTGATCGGCTTTGTCGATCTGCCCAGCCGCCTCGCTCCCACGGCCAGCCAGCTCTATGGCACCAATTTGCTCCACCTCCTCGCCGACATGGGCGGCGGCCTGAACTTTCACATCGACCAGGAAAATCCCATCGTGCGCGGCGCAATCGTCGTCCACGACGGCGCGCTGCTCTGGCCACCTCCGCGCCCCGCGCCGGCAGCCAAACCGGGGGTCGCTCCCGCGAAAATTTCAGCCCCCGCCACTCATGGCGTCCCGGCTGTCCCCAACAAAAAACTCCAGACGGCAGTGATGCTCGGCGCGTTCCTTATCCTCGCTCTCGTCGGCGCGGTCGCGCCCCGCGAACTCGTCTCCCATCTCACCGTCTTTGTCCTCGCGTGCTTCGTCGGCTGGCAGGTCGTGTGGAATGTCACACCCGCGCTGCATACCCCGCTGATGAGTGTCACCAACGCGATCAGCGGAATCATCCTCGTGGGCGGCATGCTGCAAATTTCCGGACCGCTTTCCTCCCCGGTCACCATCTTGTCCGCGGTGGCGGTGTTGCTCGCCACCATCAACATTGCGGGCGGCTTCATGGTCACCCAGCGCATGCTGCGCATGTTCCAAAAGTAAGACGCGCATGTCACAAGGTTTCATCACTGCTCTCTACCTCGCCGCGGGGATCTTGTTTATCATGAGCCTCGGCGGCTTGAGCGCGCAGTCCTCGGCGCGGCGGGGCAACACCTACGGCGTGATCGGCATGCTGATCGCCCTCGCCATCACCGCCTTCGGCGCCGTCCATTCCTACAGCTTGCTGATCATTGCGGTCGGGGTCGGCGGCTCGATCGGCGCGGTGCTGGCGCGGCGCGTGCAGATGACCGCCATGCCGGAATTGGTCGCCGCGTTGCACAGTTTCGTCGGTGCAGCGGCCGTGCTGGTCGGCCTCGCCAGTTATCTCCATGGCACGACTTTTCCCACGCGGGCGGAGGCCGTCATTCATGAAGTTGAAATCTTCCTCGGCGTCTTCGTCGGCGCCATCACCTTCACCGGTTCCATCGTTGCCTTCGGAAAGTTGCGCGGGCTGCTGCGGAGCAAACCGCTGATTCTGCCCCAGCGGCACTGGATGAATCTCAGCGTGCTCGCCGCCTGCCTGGTCATGGGCGCGAAGTTCATCAGCGCGAGCGGCACCGGCGGCCTCGTGCCGCTGCTCGTGATGATGGTCCTCGCCGGCCTGCTCGGCGTGCATCTCGTCATGGCCATCGGCGGCGCGGACATGCCGGTCGTGGTCTCCATGCTCAATAGCTACTCCGGCTGGGCCGCCGCCGCCGCCGGCTTCATGCTCGATAACGATCTGCTCATCATCACCGGCGCGCTCGTCGGTTCCAGCGGCGCGATTCTCAGCTACATCATGTGCCACGCGATGAACCGCTCGTTCATCAGCGTCATCCTCGGCGGCTTCGGTGCCGACGAAGGGGCCGCTCCCGCCGCGCGCGCGAGCGGCGAACCGCAAGGCGAAGTCACCCCGATTTCCCCGTCAGACACCGCCACGCTGCTCGAAGACGCCAGGAGCGTGGTCATCATTCCCGGTTACGGCATGGCCGTCGCACAGGCGCAGTATCCGCTCTACGAAATCGCCCGGCATCTCAAGGCGCGTGGCGTCACCGTGCGCTTTGCCATTCATCCCGTCGCCGGCCGCCTGCCCGGCCACATGAACGTCCTCCTCGCCGAGGCGAAAGTGCCCTACGACATCGTGCTCGAGATGGAAGAGGTGAACGCAGACTTCCCCAGCACCGACGTCGCGCTGGTCATCGGCGCCAATGACATCGTCAACCCTGGCGCCCTCGACGACCCCTCCAGCCCCATCTACGGCATGCCCGTCCTGGAAGTCTGGAAATCCACCACCGCCATCGTCATGAAGCGCAGCATGGCCAGCGGTTACGCCGGCGTGGAGAACCCGCTCTTCTTCAAGGAAAACACCCGCATGCTCTTCGGCGACGCGAAAAAGAACGTCGACGCCATCCTCACCGAACTCCGCGCGAACGCTTCCTTGAGCGCTGCCTGATCGGAACAAAGCCGGAACAATGAGTTGACTTTTCCAGATATATGGCTTATACTGTGTGCGTCGATTGAGGAAAGGAAACTGCGGATTGGTTTCGGAGGTTGGTCGGGACGGTCTTCGCGGAAGAGTTTCAGGAGAAAGGTCACTAGCGCATGCCATATCACACACCATTCCATCCAATTCTGCCGCCCCGCTGGGGCGGAGACGGGGCGACCTCTTGTCCGGTGGCTGACCCATTCGGCAGGCTCGGGGCAGGCTCTGATCGGCTAATCTCCGTGACGCCTCCGGCGTCCAAAGCCGGTTCGGATTCGGTAATTACTTTCGGCAATCACTCTACAGAGAGAATCCGACCGAATCCCACTCGATCCCACCGCATCCGGGCGGGCTCTGATTTCCGAGGGGTGATGAGGCGAAGTCGAATGGGAATCGCAGGGCGAATCCAGAGTAATCGTGCCCAGTCGTGCCTAATCGTATCTCATATTTTTCCGATGCCGTGCGGTGCCTTGAAAGGCGTCTTGAAACGGGCCCCTCTACAGAGAAATCGCACCGAATCGCACCCTTGATTTCGCCCATGCTGACTCAGGCCAATCAAGGTGACTCAAGGCAAATCAAGGCTGCTCAAGGCTCATTTTTTGCAAAGCCTCCACCTCACCGCCTCATATGAATCACAATCGCCTTTTCTGGACCCCACTGGCTCGGCTTGGATGCGCGCCATGAATGCCCATTGCGACTCTTTCCAGGTTCCGACCCGCGGGAAGGGGACTTATGAAATCACCGATGAAGTCGCGCGGATCGTGCGTGCGAGTGGCGTGAAGACCGGAACGGTGACGGTGTTCGTGCAGCACACCAGTGCGAGCCTCATCATTTACGAAAATGCCGATCCCTCGGCGCGCACCGATCTGCATGCCTTCTTCGAGCGGCTCGTGCCGGAGGAGCAGGATTACTTCGTGCACACCGCGGAAGGCCCCGACGACATGCCCTCGCACTTGCGCATGGTGCTCACGCGGACCAGCGAAGTGGTGCCGATCGCGCAGGGGGAGATGCAGCTCGGCACCTGGCAGGGGATCTTTCTCTTCGAGCACCGCCGCGCGCCGCATCGGCGCAGCGTGGTGGTGTCCGTCGTCGGTGTTTAGCTGCCTGGAACTACTTCTGCGCGATGGCCGACTCAGGCTGCCGCTCGGTTTCGATGAAGCGGAGGCGCGGCAATTGCCAATGATCGGCAGGAGCTTTGAGCTGGCGCGGGAGGTAGACGCGCTCGAGGCGCGGGCAGCGCGTGAGGACCTGCACGTCGGTGAGCAGTTCGCAGCCGCGGAGGTCGAGCTCGGTGAGCGGCATGTCGGCCAGGGCGTCGATGTCCTTGATCGCAGTGCCGGCCACGGAGAGATACTTGAGCTGGGCACCGGCGATGGCGCGGAGATCGTGGACGGAGGTGCCGTCGACGGCGAGGCGTTCGAGGGGCATGCCGGTGAGCGCCGAGAGGTCGGTGACGTGGGTGTGCGAAAGATTGAGTTCGCGCAGCTCCATGCCGCGCAGCGCGTCGATGCTGCGCACGGCGGTATGGGAAAGGTCGAGCTTTTGCAGCGGGCACAAGCTGAGGGACTGAATCGAGCTGACCAGCGTGTGGGAGAGGTGCAACTCGCGCAGCGGCAGGCCGGCCAGCGGGCGCACATCGGCGGTGTTGGTATGGTCGAGCCGAAGCTGGCGCAAGGGCAGTGTGCGCAGCGGGGTGAGATCGCCGAGGCGGTTGTCGCTGAGATTGAGCGAACAGACATCCAGGCCGGTGAACACGCGGGTATCTTCCAGGTTGGATTGCGCGATGTTCAAGCTGCCGATCCGCAAGTCGCGCAGCAGGTCGAGCATCTGTGGATCCCAACGGGTGACGGTGACATCGACCAGGCCGGCGTCTGCGCTGGCGACCAATTCGGCGTGCGCGTCGAAGTTGTGCAACAGAACGCGCAAGCTGGCGCGCAGGGGCTGCACATCAGGCAGGAGCTTGCGGGCGACGAAGCGCGCGGAAGCGGGATCGCCGCGCCGCATCAATTCATCGTGGAGGCGGTAGAGCACTTCCTTGGAAGGAACGCGGGCGGGGATTCTTTCGCTGGCCATGCGCTGGCAGAAGGCCTTGCCGCGCAGGATGGCGAGATGTCTGCCCGGCATCTGCTCGAGTGTGGTGTAGGCCTTGGCGGCCTCGGGAAAGTAACCGAGGCATTCCAGCGAGCGGGCGCGCAGGAGCATGGCCGTGGAGTCGGCCTTGGCGCCGGGAACGGTCGGGTCGAGGAGTGCGGCGGCGCGCTGGAAATCACCGGCGGCGAAGGCCTCCTGGGCTTCATCCCGGGCGGAGTGAAAGAAGCCTTTCAGCGTGTGCTCGAGGTCGGCGTATTCCTGGACGGCGTGCTGGTGTCGCTGCCCCATCCAGCAAAGGGAGATGAGGGCCGCGATGAGGGCCACGGGGTAGAAGTTCGCGACTGCGCGATAGGTGGGATGGGGGATGGTCATGGGGTTCTCCGGGTTTAATTGGTGGAAATTTCCTGCCAGCTCACCAGCTCGTAGCCGAGCAGGAGACCAGGCTCGAGGGCGAGCGCCTCGTCGAAATGGACGGCGGCGCTGCTGGGGATTTGCAGCTGGGCGGCGGTGATCGCGCCGGAAAAATCTCCGTTGCCGGTGAGCGTCACGTTGTGGGTGGGCGCGTAGATCGAGGCAATCGGGTTGCCGGTCGTGTCGATGCTGATGGTGTGGGTCGCGCCGTCGCTCGCCGGGACGCCGAGGATTTGCAGCTCCGCAGCGCGCTGGCTGTTGTTCTGCAATTGATTGGCGGCCATCGTCACGTTGCCTTGCACGTAGACTTTGGCCTTCACACCCGGGTCGACGATGATGGTGCCGGAAAAATTGCCAGTCACATAGATGTCCGCTTCCGCGCTCACTACGCTGCCCACGACGGGGATCTGGCCGAGGATATTGCCGAGCAGGCCCAGGGCATTGCCGGTGACGTGCAGCGTGCCCGTCACGCTGTTGAACTTGTAGGTGCTCGGGGAGAGCAATGAGCCGGCGGTCACGGTCTTGGTGCCGTTCACGGTAGTCGCCGCCGTGGTCCAGGTGGGCGCCTTGGCCGTGGGCAACGCGCGGAAGTAGGCGTTGTTGACCGTGCCGGTGACGTGCGAGTCCTTGACGATGTTGCCGCCGTCCGTCGAGACGTTGCCGTAGACGGTTCCGGCGAGGGTCAAGGTGGAGCCGTTGGAGGAGAGTTCCATGTTGGAGCGGCGCTTCGCGGAATCGTAAAGGCCGTTCGTGCTGGTCAGCGCGCTGGCGGAATTGAAGCTGTCGAAATTGGTGAGAGCGTTGGGCGCGTTGACGAGGCCGTCGGTGGCGACGCCGTGCTCGAAGGGAAAGACCGGCTTGAGCAGCACCTCGATCTGCCGGGAGGCGAACGGCTTGCTCACGCTTTTCCCCGTGGCGGGATCGCGCACCAGCGCCAGCCGCATCAGTTGCGAATCGAGCTTCGAGATGTCCGCCGTGCGGTTCGGGCCGGGAAGGTAGACGGTGCCGGTCGAGCGCAAGCGCAACAGATTCACGGATGATGCCTGGCTGCCGGAAAGCAGACCGGTGAGCCCGCTGAGCAACTGGCCGTTGAGCAACTGGTCCAGTGGAAGCACGTCGATGCTCACCGTGGCGCTCGAGGTCGTCGCGCCTTCTCCGCTGTGGATCAGCGGATCCATCGTCAGGGCGACGGTGAGTCCATTCGCAAGATTGAGGCCGCCTGGCTCGAGCTTGAGACCGGTGACGAGCGCGAGGGAGGGAGTGGAAGTGCCGAGGGCCACGCCGTTATTGCTCAACTGCACATCGGGCAGGAGGCCGGCCAATTGGGCCACCGTCATGTCCACGCCGGATTCGGCGGCGAGCAGTGATTCCTCCCAAGCCGCGGTGCGCAGGGCGGTCTTGTAGCGGCTGCTGATCGCGTTCAACGTGGAGCCGGCGAGCACGGCCAGGATCGTGAGGATTCCCAAGGCGAGGAGCATGGCGTGGCCTCGTTCGGTGTGGCGGGGGAGGGGGCTGGTCTTCATTGGGCGGAGGCATTGAGCAGGTGCACGTAGGCGGCGACCGTGGTGGCCGCCGTGCTGGCGGGCCGGTTCGCGAGCGAAAAGCGCGGCTGGAAGGCGGCGTTGATCTGCATGAGCGTGCCGCTCCGGCTCACTTGAAACAGCGTCGCGGAATCGGTCAGTTGCGTCGGGGCGCCATTGAATTCCCGGATGATGCTGGTGCCCTGCCGATAGTAGCGAACCGTATTGGCGGTGGTGGTCGCGCTGGAGGGCGCCCCCAGCAGCGAGAGGAGCGGCAAGCCCAGGTTGAGGTTCAGCGTGGGCGCGCTCTGGGTGGATTGGGTCACGGTGACCTCGGTGCCTTGCGCGGTGATCTGCACGGCGGAGGCTCCGCGCAAATCGCGTCGCAAATAAGCGAAGACGCGATTTTGGTCGCTCTGCGCATTCACCTGATACAGCGACGTGGCAAGGCTGCGTTGGATGCCGATGAACGTGACCAACGCGGCGCCGACGGCGATGACCATCATGCCCATGGCGCAGAGCAGTTCGACGAGCGTAGTGCCGCGAGTGGCCGGGTTTCTCGGCGAGTGAAGAGGGGAAGCTTTCATCGGAGCAGGCCTTGCATCGAAATGACCGTGGAGTTTTGGCGCTGGCGTTGACGCTGGTTTTGACCGCTGGTCCAGGTCACCTGGAGATCCGCGCGCACAGCGAGGAGCGAGCGGAGGTAAAGACCCGCGGCCGGCTCCGAGACGATTTGCACCGACCCGTTGGCATGGCGCTGCACCACGATGGGGGTCGGCGCCGGGCTGACCGGAGGGTAAGGAGTGATGGTGATCTGCTCCTCGACATTGGTGAGATAGCCTCCGTCGGCGGCCGGTGTCTGAAGAATGTCCGCCTGGATACCTTGCGCGCTGACGATGGTGTTCCAGCCGACGGCGCGGCAATCCTCCACCCGGCGCATCAGGGTTTCCGTCGCCGCGATGGTTTCGCGATGGGCTTGGGCAAGGCGGATGCACTGCCCGGCCGCCATCCAGATCGAAACGAAGCCGATCGCCATCACACAGAGGGCCACCAGCACCTCTGGGATGCTGATTCCGGCGACCCGCGGATCGGAACAGGGCCTCGAGTGGGAAGACTGGGCTTTCATGCCCGTTTTATGTTGCAGAAAGCATGCAACACAGAGAACGGGCGGACGCGAAAGGATGGATCGGGTTCTACCCGATTGAGACTGCGGTTAGTACGGAGTGTGTGGCCTCCGCTCGCCGCTGTTAGAGCTCGATGATGCCATTGCGCAGAGCGTATCGAATCAGTTCCCCGATCGTGTTCAGGCCGAGCTTTTGCATGATCGCGGCCCGATGGCTCTCCGCCGTGCGCAAGCTCACCCCCATGAGCTGGGCCAGATCCTTGTTGCTCTTGCCCTCGGCGATGAATTGCACCGCCTCGCGTTCCCGCGTGGTCAACGTCTGGCCGGGCGCTGGTCTTTCACCGCCGATGGCGCTCTGCTGCAGACGGGAAAAGATGATCTCCGAGACACGCGGGGTAAAGTAGGGCTTGTGCTCGGCGGCGGCGCGCACCGCTTCGATCAGGTGATTGCTCTCATCCGTCTTGAGCAGGTAGCTTCGACCTCCGGCGTCGAATACTTGATGGACGAGATCTTCCATCTCGTGAGCGGTGAAGATGATGACTTCCGTGCCGGGGCTGTTCCTCTTGATCTGTTTTAGCGCTTCGATGCCGCTCAGTTCCGGGAGGGTGACATCCTGAATGACCACATCGGGATTCAATTCCTTCGCGACGGCAACTCCCTCCCGGCCAGTCGCCGCTTCGCCGCAGATTTCCCATCCCTGCTGCTTTTCGAGCACGAACCGCACACCGTTTCGGACCACGGCGTGATCATCGACGAGAAGAATGCGAATCGGTTTCACGGGTTGGTTTCGTGCAGGACTTGATGCAGTGTTGTCAAAAACGTGTGCTTGTCGAACGGCTTGGTAATGAAAGCCTGGAGGCCGAGCGCCTTGAGTTCATTGACCAACTGGTCATCGCTGTTTCCGGAGGTGCCGATGACCTTGATCTTCGGGTCGAGATTGCGGAGCGCCCGGGTCAAACCGACTCCGTCCAGGAACGGCATGACGGCATCGACGATCACGACCTGGATTTCACGGCGATGCTCGGCGTAGCGGGCAATGGCCTCCGTGCCGTCCGCCGCGAGCAAGACGCGGT
This sequence comes from Chthoniobacter sp., assembly GCF_040003245.1. Classification (NCBI taxonomy): domain Bacteria; kingdom Pseudomonadati; phylum Verrucomicrobiota; class Spartobacteria; order Chthoniobacterales; family Chthoniobacteraceae; genus Chthoniobacter; species Chthoniobacter sp. The sequence continues at coordinate 8,206 of NZ_JBDUCX010000063.1, read as the reverse complement.
AGCCGGCTTGTTGCAGGAGCACTTCGGAAACGGTGCGGATATTGGGCTCGTCCTCCACCAGCAGCACCACCTCGCCGGTGCCCTGCGGTGGTGGCGCAATCTCGGGTTCGGCGCCTTCATCCAGGCCGCAGGCGGCCGAGGCGGGGATGAAGACCTTGAAGGTCGTCCCGCGATGGGGTTCGCTTTCCACGCTTAGGAAACCGTTGTGACTTTTGACGATGCCCAGGACCGTGGAAAGGCCAAGGCCGGTGCCTTTGCCGACTTCTTTGGTACTAAAAAACGGGTCGAAGATTTTATCGATGATGGCTTTGGAAATGCCCGTTCCGGTGTCCGCGACTTGCAAGAGCACATACGGTCCGACCTTCGCTTCTGGAGTCATGCTGGCAAAACTGGCGTCCACCACGAAATTCCGGGCTGAAATACTGAGCGTTCCCCCTTCCGGCATGGCGTCGCGAGCATTGATCGCGAGGTTGAGCAGGATTTGCTGCAGCTGCGTGGAGTCGCCCAGCGCCGTCCACAAGCCTGGCTTGGCCTTGGCTGCGATGCTGATCGATTTGGGAAAGGTCTCCCCCGCGATCGAGGTGATCTCCATGATCAGTTGTTCGCAATTCACCGGTCGCTGCTGGACCTTCGTTCCGCGGGCGAAGGTCAATACCTGGCGAACGATTTCCACCCCGCGGCGCGCGCTGGTATTGATCGTTTGCACGATGGCTTTCCTGAGCTCCGGTGCCAAATCGCCATCCAGCAGCGGTCCCGCCATGATGATCGGAGCAAGGATATTATTGAGATCGTGGGCGATCCCGCTGGCCAGTGTGCCGACGCTCTCCAGGCGCTGCGCTCGCAGGAATTGCGATTCCAGCAACTTCCGCTCCGTGACATCGGTATGAATGGACAACAGAGATTTGGGCTGCCCCGATTCGTTACGCACGAGGGTGACGCGGGAGCTGACGATGATTTCACCGCCGGCTTTCGTGCGTTCGTGCAGTTCACCGCTCCACTCGCCGCTCTCGCCCACGGTGCGGAGGATGTTCGGGCCGGCTTGTTCATCCAGAAGCAGCAGGTCTGCGGCTTGCTCGCCGATGGCTTCTTCTGCCGTCCAGCCATGCATGCGTTCGGCTCCCTGATTCCAGTAGAGGATTTGGCCGGTGGTGAAGTCGGAGACGAGGATGGCGTCCGTGGTTAGATCGAGCAATTGGGCCTGGTCGCGCAACTGGTTCTCGGCCCGTTTCTGCACCGTAATATCCTGCAGGACGCCGCGCACCCGAACCACTTTCCCTTTCTCCACGACGGGGTGGCCGACGTTGCGGACCCTTTTGACGATCCCGTCCGCGGCGGTGATATCCAATTCCAGATCGTAGGGTATGGCCTGGTCGACGGCGGCTTTGAGGGCGGTCTCGACTACCGGCCGGCCTTCTCCGCGGAAGAAACTCAGGCCTAATTCCAGGCTGGCCGAGTGAGTCGGAGGCAGGCCGAAAATCCGCAGCACTTCCGGCGTCCAGTAGAGATGTCCCGTCAGGACACTGAATTCCCAACTGCCGAGTTGCGCGATTTCCCCGGTTTCGCGAATGAGCGCTTCCTGGTAGTGGATTTGTTCCTCGGCTTGTTTGCGCTCGGTGATGTCGTGATAGATGAAAAGGATGGCGCTGGGTTTGCCTTCCGCGTCCCGGGCCAGTGTCGCCCGCTCGCTCACGGCGATTTCCTGGCCGGTGCGGCGCTGACGATATACCTCGCAATTCCATTCTCCGTCCCGCAGGAGGTTTTTGATCATCTGGCAGGTCTGGTCTTCGCTCGGCGTCAGGAACTCATTGACGTCCCGGCCCATGACTTCGCCGGCGGTCCAGCCGTAGAGCTTTTGCGCGCCTTTGTTCCAGTACTGAATCCGGCTGCGATCGAAGTCGCAAACGATGATGGCATCCTGGGCCAGGTCCAGCATGTGGGCGAGAAAGCTCACCTTTTGGTCGGCACTCCTTTTCGCCCGGCGAAGTGTGAGTGCCTCGATGGCGCGATGGACGGCGCCGGGCAGCGCCGGAAGGTTGCTTTTCAGGATGTAGTCGGTCGCGCCCTTGCGCATCGAGGCCACGGCGGTTTCGGTATCGATGGTGCCGGAGACGAGGATGAAAGGTGCGTCCGATCCGCTCTGCTTGAACCAATCGAGGACGTCGATGGCGGTGAATCCTGGCAGCGAGTAATCCGCCATGACGAGATCGGGCTTGAGCAATAACGCGGCACGTACCTCCGCTTCCGTCTCCGCTTGGTCGATCGTGAATTCAATGCCGCCATTCTGGAGCTCATCTTTGATCAGCACGACGTCGGTCGGCGAATCTTCCACCAATAATATGCGCAGGGTGGCATTCATCTTACGAATAGACGGCCGCCGGGGTGTCGGCCTCCTCGGAAATTGGTTTCGGGAATGCCAGGTGCAGGGTGGCACCCTGGTTGACTTGCGCCTCCGCCCAGACCCGGCCGCCGTGGCGTTGCATGAGTTGCCGGACGATGGCCAGCCCCGCGCCTTCTCCCTCAAACTCTGTCTTACGATGCATGCGCCGGAAAAGTTTGAACAGTTGCTCGCCATGCAGGGCGTTGAATCCCACACCATTGTCCTGCACCGCCAGCACCGTTTCCCCTTCGGCTTCCCGCGCGGAAACGGTGACGACTGGAGTGGACCGGCCAGTGGTAAACTTGAGGGCATTGGCCAACAATTCGCGGAAGATGGCCTGTAGTGCCGCCGAGTCGCTCCAGAGCAGCGGCAGGGGCTCGACGCAGAATTGAATGTGCCGCTCTGGACCGGATGCGCTGAGCTTGGCAAACACTTCATGGGCAATTTTCGTCGCGTCCTGCCAGGCGAAATCCAACGGCTGTTGCGCACAGGCCAGCCAGCCCATCAGGCCATCGAGCAACCGGCTGACGCGCTGCGCCTCGGCGCCCAGGAGCTGGACCAGCTCGCCGGCTTCTCCATCGAGTGCAGCCGCATGTTTGTCCAGGAGGATGGCGGCCACGCTCTTGATCCCGCGCACCGAACCTTCCACATCGTGAGAAAGAGCGTACTCCAGCAATTTCAGCTCCCCCCCCTGCTGTTCGGGCATTTTTGTGACTACTGGATAGTTCGCCGGCATGTTTCTATCCGTCCGCAGGGGGTGGGAGGGTCACGATGGAAAACCAGAAGTTCTCGAGCGCGCGAATGCAGCGGGCCATATCCCGAAACTCGACCGGCTTGGTAATGAAACAATTGGCGTGATGGCGGTAGGCTGCCTCCACTTCATTGGTCGCCTTGGAAGTCGTGAGCACGACGACCGGGATCGTCTGGAGATGGGGATCTTCCTTAATCTCCGCCAGGACGGCCAATCCACTTCTCTTCGGCAGATTCAAATCGAGGAGAATCAGACCTGGCCGCGGGGCATCCGTGAATTCGCCTCTGCGGTGCAAAAAATCCATCGCTTCATAGCCATCCTCGACGTGGTGCAGGCGGTTGAGGACTTTCGCTTGTTTGAGGGCTTCGCGGGTGATGAGGGCATCTGTGGGACTGTCTTCCACGAGAAGAATATCGATGGCGCCGTGGGCGGGTGGGATCATGTGTTAGTCAGGAAGGGTGAACGAAAAGGTGGCACCCTCGCCGGGTTGGGATTCCGCCCAGATGCGACCTTGATTGCGCTCCACGATTTTTTTGCAGATCGCGAGGCCGATCCCGGTACCGCCGTACTTCCGCCGGGTGTGCAGTCGTTGAAAGAGGCCGAAGACGAGCTCACGGAATTCCGGCCCAAAGCCGATCCCATTGTCACGAACAGAAAAGCTCCACTCGCCATCGCGCCGCTCCGAAGTCACCCAGATTTGCGGTGCTTGCTCCCGGCGAAACTTTACGGCGTTGCCGAGGAGATTCTGAAAGAGTTGCACCATCTGCCCCTCGTGGCATTTCAAGGTCGGCATCGGCCCAATATGGATCTCCACTTTTCCCTCGGTGATCGCGGTCTCGAGATTCTCGCAAGCGTGACGAATCAAGGACGAAAACTCGAGGGACTGCAGTTCCGCTTCCTGCTGGTCGAGCCGCGAGTACGAGAGCAAGTCGTCGATGAGCTGCTGCATGCGCTTGGCGCCGTCGACGGCATGGTTGATGAACTCCTGGCCTTGCTCTTCCAGCTTGCAGCCGTACTGCTCGCTCAGCAATTGCACGCAACTCGTCACCGCGCGCAACGGTTCCTTGAGGTCATGCGAGGCGACATAGGCAAACTGTTGTAACTCCTGGTTGCTCCGTTCCAGCTCGGCCAGCATCTTGCGCATCTGCGCTTCCGCCTGCTTGCTCTCGGTGATATCCCGCGCGATGGTCGAGGCGGCGACGATCCGGCCGGAAGCATCGCAAATGGGAGAGATGCTCACCGAGACGTCGAGTCGGGCGCCATCCTTGCGCACCCGCTCCGTTTCAAAGTGCCCTAGCGTCTCGCCACTGCAAATGCGGGCCATGATTTGCGGCTCTTCCTGGATGCGATCCGGGGGAAAAATCATCACCATGGGTTGCCCGATCGCTTCCCGCGCGGTATAGCCGAAAGTTCTTTCCGCGCCGGGATTCCAACTCGTGATCGTGCCATCGAGCTTTTTGCTGATGATCGCATCGCCGGACGATTGGACGATGATGGCCAGTTCGGCCTGAGCCTCCTCGGCCCGCTTGCGCTCTTCCAGCAAGCCGCGAAGCTCGACGTTGGCCGCCTGTAAATCAGCCGTCCGCCGGGCCACGCGGTCTTCCAACTCGGAATTGAGTTCGCGTAACTTTTCCTCCGCACTGCGCCGGGTAACGACTTCCTCCTCCAGTGCCCGATTGATGCTCTGCAATTGTTTCGGGCTGGGGACGAGCAGCGCTTGCGGCATCAAGCGGGTCAAAAGAATGGCGGTGGGGACGGAGGCGATGGCGGTGATGCACTTGACCGTGCCTGATAACCAATAGGTAGCATGCCAGATGTTCCAGATTTCCATCGCGTGCGTCATGCCGCAGGCCAGGATGAAAACCGCGAAGAGAAGAAACATCCATCCGAAATCGATATCGCGCCGGCGGCGCACGAACCAAGCGAGGCTGATCGGGATCGAAAAATAAGCCAGGGCGATAAATCCGTCGGAGATGACGTGAAGCTCGATGAGGCCTTTCGTCCACAAATAGCAATGGCCATGGGGCATGAAGCCGTCCTCGGAGAAGAATGAAAGAAGAGACGCGATCATAAGGGCAGCTCTGAAATCAAGATAGACCTCTCCCCCACGCAGACCATCACTGCGTCAAATCTCCGGTGACACCGACACTGAACCTGTGGGTTCATTGGAGTTCCTCTTGCAGACGAAGCGTGGCATTTCACCGTGGTTTCTGGCAACTATAAAACACAAATTCGCCAACTGGAGCAACGCACGGGAAAAGCATTCGATTCGATAATGAATCGAGTTTGGCACGAGCGGGGAAATTGGGAAAAGCATGAGGGGCTAGTCTACGTAGCATCACGAGTGCCATATTAAGCTCATTCGCCAGAGTGAAGGGAGCGACGGTAATGTCAGGGTTATTATGTATCTTTGGGTCCGCATTGGCGGCGAGAGATAGCATCGCAACCTGGTGGTTATCCCCTGCAACGGGATAGGGTGGTGAAACTCAGGAGTTTATGGCCACGAATACCCCGCTGAAGCGAACAGCGATCTCGTCGTCATATTCGACGACTGCATCCAGACTGATGCGCGCTTTCCCTTTGCGCGCGAAATCCCGTCGAAAGCGCTCCAGTTCCTGCGCCGCAGGACTATGGCAGACTGCGCGCAAGTCCCCTCGCACCGGATTTTTATAGCGGATCGTGCTTTCGCGAATGACGATATGGGCGTGCGGCTCGCGCAGGAGCCACCAGAGCAGACTGTAGCCGCTCAGCGTGGCCAGGGCGTGGAGGCTTCCGCCAAAGGCGGTTTGGAGATGGTTGCGATTGGGAGCGAGCGGGGCCGTGAGCACGAGGCGGGTGTCATCGCATTCCGCTACCTGCACACCCATCGCTACCGTCAGCGGGATTTGCTCGTGGAGAAAACGCTCGAGATCGGCCGCACTGTTCATCGTTTTTCGCCGGCCACGGTGGCGTAGAGGGTGTCGATCAAGCGCAGCGCCTTGGGTCCGGGCAAAACACCGGGTTCCATTTGGTTCATGACGTAGGCGAAAGAGACGCGGTTTTCCGGATCGGCAAAGGCATGGCTGCCGCCTGCGCCGGGATGGCCGAACGCCTGGAGCGACGGTCCAAAATTCGTGCGCAGCTTGCGGCCCGCTGCATCCACGGGATCACGCATGAAGCCCGCGGAAAATGCTGTCTCCAGCAGGAGCACCCGGTCCGGCCCTTGCGTGAGCGTGGTGGTCATCCAGTCCAGCGTGCGGGGCTCGAACCACCGGCGGCCTTCGAGTGCTCCGCCTTCCGCGAGCAGGGCGTAGAACTTCGCGAGGCCGTGCGCGGTGCCGACGCCGCCGAATGCGCCGAAGGATGCCGCGCGCACTTCCGGGGCATTCATCGCGGCCACGCTGTGCAGACCCCGGGGTGAGGCGAAGGCGCGTGACGTGAGCGAGGCCGGCGTAAGGAACGCCGTGTAAAACCCATCCCCCTGCGGCGGCGACGTCTTCGTCGGAAAAATCGAGGCCGGTTCGTGCACTCGCTCCGGTGGCAGGCCGATCCACACGTCCAGCCCGAGCGGTTCGGCAAATTCCATGCACCAGTAGTCGTGCAGCGTGCGCCCTTGGGTGATGCGCCGCAGCGTTTCATCCACGAGAAAGCCAAAGGTCCGCGGATGGTAACCGTGCCCTTCACCCAGTGGCCACGCCGGCGCCGCGGCGGCCAGTGCGGCGGCGACCGCTTCGTGATCCATGACCGGGGTGGGAGTGGCAAGGGCCGCGAGACCGGCCTGATGCGAGAGCAGTTGCGCGATCGTCACGCGATCCTTTCCCGCCTGCCCAAATTCCGGCCAGACCGCCGCCACTGGCGTGGTCAACTCGATGTCGTGCTCCTGGCAGGCATGCAGGAGACACGCCGTGGCCAGCCCTTTCGTGGCCGACCAGAAAAGCACCATCGTCTCCTCCGTCCACGCGTGCTCGTGCTGCCGATCCTTGAAGCCACCCGCCAGCGAGACGATTTCCCGCCCGTCGTGCCACACGCTCACCGAGGCGCCCAATTCCCCGTAGGCTGTGAAGTTTTCCGCAAAAAGTTCGGTGAGGCGCGAGTGGACCATCTATTCTCTATATCGTGCGCCGCCGGCGTTTGCTCGGCAAGCGGAGTCCTCAAACGGGAAGAATTCTTCAGAATCCGCCCGCAGGCTTGGGGTGACTATTCCTTCTGCTCGAAGACTTTCTCAAGTTGCGGCGCCTCGGAGAGACAACGCGGCGTGATCATGGGACGGTCGAGGGGCAGACGCCTCCCTTGGAGCTGCTTGATTAATCGCCCCAAGAGCGGCTCCCCGTTCTCGCACTGCGTAACGCGCGTCTCAGCCGCAGCCCAGGGAGGTGATCGCCAGCATGGCGACGAGGAGCAGCGTGCGCTGCGCGAGCGGGACGGGATGGTGCGGCGCATTCAGGGGGAGTGAAAGTTCACTACTTGCCAAGGCTGATGGAATCAAGGATCGCCGTCATTCTTCACGACGGGAAACATTTACGGCAACGCCTCCGGCGGGCCGGGGTTCATGCGATAGAACGGGTGTATGTTAGTCGCTGCGAATTATTTTAAAATTCCTGATTGACTAGCTAAGTTCCCGGACTTATTCACGATAACAGACAAAGCCAATGACCTTATCACCGACATATCTACACCACTCGCAAGCGACCGCATGGTTGCGTTGCACGGGTATGTCCCTGGGCACTGGAGGCCTCGTATTTGGCTCCGCTGTCCAGGCAACCGGGATGCGGCCGGGCTTCGCCCATATTGCGAAAGAAGACCCCAATCAAAATCCAACCAAGGAGGCTGGCAGGTAGTTCACGATCTGACTTTAGATCATCGATTTTCGAGAACCCTGCTCGCCCGCAAAGCCAGCAGGGTTCTTCGTTTTCAGGCGATCGACTCATTTTCATCCATTTTCCATCGCGGCCCGAACGCCGCCTAAAACCACCAGCCGGACCACACTGATCAAACATCACCTTTAATCCACCACGTGGGCGATAAAAGCCCCGCCGCCAGCAGCAACTGACGACGGGGCGGAATCGGTCACCAATCCAGATAAGTCCCTAGCGGAGACG
>NZ_JBDUCX010000252.1:0-9487 GCF_040003245.1 Chthoniobacter sp. | reverse complement strand
ACGCCTTTGATCCGCGGATCGTCGATGACTTGATTTACCTGCTCGTGCGAGATGAGCAGATTGGTGTAAGCGCCGGCGGGCGCACCCGCCTCCAACCACAGCTTCTCAAAAGCGATGGCACATTGCGGCACGCAGCCCGCGTGTTTTACCATCACCACATTGCCGGCCATCAGATTCGGCGCGGCAAAACGGGCTAGTTGGTAATAAGGAAAATTCCAGGGCTGGACGCCAAAGAGCACGCCCAATGGACTACTCACGATCTCTGCCTCGCCTGTGGTCGGTTTGAGGATTTCTGGAGCGAGAAATCGCTCCGCGTTCTTCGCGTAGTAGTCGATAATGTCCGCACTGAGCACCACCTCGCCGCGAGCCTCCGCGAAAAGCTTGCCCATCTCTAGCGTCACCGGTGTGGCAAACTCATCCACACGCTTGTGCATGATACTGGCGGCCTTGGCGACCACCGCCGCCCGGTCCTCGAAGCTCGTTTTCCGCCAAGTCTCGAAGCATCTCTCGGCGCACTGAATCGCTGTCTCAAGCTGCGCGTCGGTCAGTTCTGAAAATGTCTTGAGGGTCTTCCCGTCGTAGGGGTTGGTGCTTTGATAGCTCATGCTTGAGAGTCGAGGCACATCGACGATTCGGCCAATACCTCCCCTGTGTCCTCGTCATAGCCAGGGGCTATGCGCAAACCGCCCGCCCCAATGGCGCATCAAAAATGCCGTCGTATATTCTAGGCGAACGGAGTAGGCATCCCCCGTTCATCGGCATCACTACCATCTGATGTGACGCGCGATCTTCCCGACCTGCTTCCGCAGGCGACGCTTTCTTTTTTCCAGAAGATGCACGCTTTGCCTCACGAGCCGCTTGGATACTTCGTCCGGAGAAAATTTTCGCAAACGATTCTGGGCGACCACGGCATCATGGTAATCGCCGAGTTCATCCTGGAGCTGATCCACCCAAATAGTGGTCTGCACCATACGCTCGTCTGGAATGCCGGGAGCAAGTTGCAGTTGATAGAGAAGCCTCTTGGCTTTCTTGCGCCAGTCGTGGAACTGCTCTGCGTGTTCGCCACGAAGTGCCCTCTTCCCCGATTTTTCCGAAGCGCGAAATGCCTTGGCCAGACGTTCGGAATTAGAAGGCCAATGAGAATTGCCAGTGGCCTGCTGCTTCAGCACTTTGATGACCGTGAGAACGATCGCTGCAGCCTGCCGCAGCAATTGCTCAGGTTTTGCAGAGTTGTCCGCATGATTATCTTGGGCGTCGGCCAGTCGGAGCAGCACTTTCCGATCGGCAGACTTTGAAGTCTTTCGCGCAAGCGCTTCCAAATGGGATCGCATGACGGCAAGTTCGCGCTCCGCGGCCAGAAGATGGGACGCTTTTCGCAAATCCGACTTCGGCCGCTCCAAGGCCGACGCAGAAAACGCCGGACTGGCAAACCAAAGCAAAGCGCGAAGGCGTTTGATCAACACGCGTGTGCTGTGGACCGACTCAGCGTTGGTCCCATGCGACGATGGCGCGAGACGGCGTCCTTCGATCGCAATTTCTCCGAGCACACGAATAAACCCCCGCTCCACCTCTTCACCGGGCAGGAAGGCGAAACGTGTCGGAACCGGCGGCCCGACAGCCATTCACGGAATGCGGTTCAGCACCGCGTCCTTGTTTTGCAGTTGTGCCGGAATCTCGCCGCCCTCGTTTTCCCATCGTTCCAGCGCCCGCTGTTTCATGGGCCGGGTGTCGCCAAGGTGTGCCGAAGGATTCGCGTCTGACAGTTGATGGGCGGAGCTATTCCACAGAGCGATGACTGGCACTTCGGGATGGCTGGACTCGTATTCGAGAATGCTGAGCGACGCCGTCCCAATGACGAAATGGCGCGCTTCGATGAGCGGCAATCCGATCCAGCGGGCGGCTAGAACGCAGCCGAATTGGCCATGCGAGAAGAGCGCAATGTGGCCGTCCATTTCGCGAAGACGGGCAATGAGCCGATCAGCGCGAGCAGAGACTTGCGCCGGCATTTCACCTCCGGGGCAACCATCCGCGAGAACAGTCCAGATCGGTCGCTGTTTGCGGATTTCCGCGGAGAGCCGACCTTCGTAGTCACCATAGTTCCATTCGGCCAGGTCGGGCTCGATTTCGGCAACGGAATCGAACCCAGCTAGCTCACACGTTTGTCGCGCGCGATGCAGTGGACTAGTCAGGACGCGGGTGAAGCAAATATCGCGGAGCCGCGGCCCAAGCGTCCGAGCTTCCTCTTTGCCGTGCGTAGTCAGGGGAAGATCGGTGCGACCAGTGTGCTGGCCGGAGATCGACCACGCGGTTTCACCGTGTCGAATGAGGCAAACGTGCAGAGGCATACCGACGTGCGGATTATTTGGCTGCGCCCCACTTCCAGTTCCGAATCTCCGGCATGTCTTCGCCGTGCTTCTCGATGTAGTGCTTGTGCTCGACTAACTTGTCTTTGACCATCTGCTTCAGGTAGTCGCCTTTCGAGCCCAGGTTGGGCAGACGATCCACCACGTCTTGCACCAAGTGGAAGCGGTCGAGGTCATTCTGAACTCGGATGTCAAAAGCCGTCGTGATCGTGCCCTCTTCCTTGTAGCCTCGGACGTGCATATTCCGATTTGTCCGGCGATAGGTCAGCCGGTGAACGAGCCACGGGTAGCCGTGGAAACCAAAGATGATGTGCTTGTCCTTGGTGAAGAGCGAATCGTAGTCCGCCTCGCTCAGCCCGTGCGGATGTTCGCTCGCCGACTGCAGCTTCATCAGATCGACGACATTGATGACACGGATTCTTAGCTCGGGCAGATGCTCGCGCAGAATGGAAACTGCTGCCAAAATTTCAAGCGTAGGCGTGTCTCCGCAGCAGGCCATGACGACATCCGGCTCGGAACCCTGATCGTTGCTCGCCCATTGCCAGATGCCGATCCCTTGCGTGCAATGAATCACTGCGGCATCCATCGTGAGCCACTGCGGGAGCGCGTGTTTGCCGGCCACTACGACGTTCACATAATGGCGACTGCGCAGGCAATGATCGAAGACGGATAACAGACAATTGGCGTCCGGCGGCAAATAGACCCGCACGATGTCGGCCTTCTTGTTAATGACGTGGTCGAGAAAGCCGGGATCCTGATGCGTAAAGCCGTTGTGATCCTGCTGCCAGACGTGCGACGCGAGGAGATAGTTTAGCGAAGCGATCGGACGCCGCCATGGCAGTTCGCGGGTCACCTTTAGCCATTTGGCGTGCTGGCTAAACATCGAGTCCACGATGCGAATGAACGCTTCATAGCTATTGAACAGACCATGCCGTCCGGTCAGTAGATAACCTTCTAGCCAGCCTTCGCATTGATGCTCACTCAGCATCGAATCCAGCACTTGTCCGGCTGGTGCAAGGAATTCGTCATTCGCTACTTCACGGGCATCCCACTGGCGGTTGGTCACTTCAAAGACCGCGCCCAAGAGGTTGGAAAGTGTCTCATCGGGACCGAAGACGCGGAAGTTGCGCTGGTCCTGATTGAGCCTGGCCACATCACGCAGGAACAGACCCAGCACCAAGGTATCCTGCCCATCGACGGCGCCGGGCGAAGTGACCTGAACCGCGTGTTCGTGGAAGTCCGGCATGCGCAGGTCGCGCAGTAGGAGGCCTCCGTTGGCGTGCGGATTCGCACCCATTCGCCGGTCGCCCTTTGGCGCCAATTCCGCCAGCTCCGGGATGAGTCGGCCCTCCTGATCGAATAGCTCCTCGGCCTTATAACTTTTCATCCAGATCTCAAGCAGGGCCACGTGATCGGGATGTTCAGCGTTCACCAATATCGGCACCTGGTGCGCGCGGAAGGTGCCTTCGATTTTCAAGCCATCCACTTCCTTCGGTCCGGTCCAACCCTTCGGCGACCGGAGCACGATCATCGGCCAGCGCGGTCGCGTGGTGTCGTGGTTGTACCGCGCGTTCTCCTGAATTTTCCGGATGTCCTCAATCGCCACCTCCAAGGCGGTGGCCATCAGTTCGTGCATCTCCTCCGGGTCATCCCCTTCCACAAAGTGCGGCGTCCAGCCGCAACCGCGGAAGAATTGCTCCAACTCCTCATGCTCGATCCGCGCCAGGAGAGTTGGGTTACTGATCTTGTAGCCGTTGAGATGCAGAATCGGCAGCACGGCGCCGTCTGTGGCCGGATCGAGCAACTTGTTCGACTGCCACGAGGTGGCCAGTGGACCCGTCTCCGCCTCACCATCGCCCACGACACAGGCGACAATCAGATTCGGATTATCAAATGCCGCGCCGAATGCGTGGCTGAGCGAATATCCCAGCTCGCCACCTTCGTGGATCGAACCCGGCGTCGTCGGCGCCACATGACTGGAAATCCCACCAGGCCAAGAAAACTGAGTGAACAGCTTTTTCAGCCCCGCTTCGTCTTGAGTGACGTTCGGATAGACTTCGCTCCAGGTGCCTTCGAGGTAAACATTCCCCACGATCGCCGGTCCACCGTGGCCGGGGCCGGCGACATAAAACATGTCGAGGTCATACTTTCTGATCACCCGATTGAGATGAACGTAGATGAAGTTCTGCCCCGGCGTCGTTCCCCAGTGGCCGACCACCAGCGGCTTTACGTGAGAAAGCTTCAACGGCTCCTTAAGCAGCGGGTTGTCGTAAAGGTAAATCTGCCCGACCGACAAATAGTTGGCCGCCCGCCAGTAGGCATCTATTTTGCGGAGAAGCTCCGGCGTGAGTGTTGTGATTTCGTCGCCTTCCGTGTCGTCGCGTATTTCGGGCGCTAGTGTGCTGGTGTTCATTTGGTGGAGTTTTGTCGCCGCTCAGTGGTCGTTGCTGCTTGGAGTCCGAGTTGGCCGGTTTACGGCTTCATTCAGCACTCTGCCTGACTATTGGCGCGCTTCGCGTTTCCGGCCAATACCTCCCGGTGCCGGGCGTCATAGCGCAATGCTATCCGCAAACGCGGTTCGTGATCACCGCTCCAGTGAGAGCCCTTTCGGTTGTTTTCGCGGTCCGAAGGCGACCCTCGCAAAACTTCACGAAATGGAGCGGGCTCTTCACATCTTCGCCTTCAGTTTCCGATAATAGCGGATCAGGTGATTCGTCGAGCTGTCGTGGTTGAGCCTGGGCGCTGCCTTGCTCTCTAGTTCTGGAACGATTCTCTGAGCGAGCATCTTGCCCAACTCGACGCCCCATTGGTCAAACGAATCAATGTTCCAAATGGCGCCCTGCGTGAAAACACTGTGCTCATAAAGCGCGACGAGCCTGCCGAGAACTTCCGGCGTGAGCCGGTCGGCGAGGATGACATTGGACGGTCGGTTGCCCTCAAACACCCGGTGTGGCACGAGCCAGTCCGGTGTGCCTTCGGCTTTGACTTCGGCGGCTGTTTTTCCGAAAGCGAGAGCCTCGGCCTGGGCGAAGACATTCGCCAAAAGAATGTCGTGGTGCCGACCGAGCGGCGTGAGCGAGTGGCCGAACGCGATAAAGTCACATGGGATGAGTCGCGTGCCCTGATGAATCATTTGATAGAACGAGTGCTGACCGTTGGTGCCAGGTTCGCCCCAGTAGATGGGGCCGGTTTGGTAATCCAACTTCTTTCCGCCGAGCGTGACGTGTTTGCCATTACTCTCCATTGTGAGCTGCTGAAGATATGCCGGGAAGCGCTTGAGGTATTGCTCATAGGGCAGGACCGCCACCGTTTGCGCGCCGAGAAACTCGTTGTTCCAAATCGACAGCAGACCCATGAGCACCGGCAGATTTTTCTCGAAAGGTGCGGTGCGAAAATGGTCATCCATCTCGTGAAAGCCTTTGAGCAGCGCCCCGAAATGGTCGGGTCCAATGGCCAGCATCGTCGAAAGACCGATCGCTGAATCCATCGAGTAGCGTCCGCCCACCCAATCCCAGAAACCGAACATGTTCGCCGGATCAATGCCGAATGCAGAGACCTTTTCCGCATTGGTGGAAACCGCGACGAAATGTTTCGCCACTGCTTTCGGATTTCCGCCGAGACCTTTCAGCGACCACTCCCGCGCGCTTTGCGCATTGGTCATCGTCTCCAGGGTGGTGAAGGTCTTCGACGAGACGATGAAGAGGGTTTCCGCCGGTTCGAGGTCGCGCGTCGCTTCGACGAAATCAATTCCGTCCACGTTCGAGACGAAGCGAAAGGTGAGACTGCGCTCGCTGTAATGCCGGAGGGCTTCGTAAGCCATCACCGGACCAAGATCGGAACCACCGATACCGATATTGATCACATTCTTGATGCGCCTGCCGGTATGGCCTTTCCACTTACCGCTCCGGACGCGGTCGGAGAAAGCGGCCATCTTGTCGAGCACCGCGTGGACCTCGGGCACGACATTGATTCCATCCGCCATGAAAGTCGCGCCCTTCGGAGCGCGCAGCGCCACGTGCAGGACGGCGCGATTCTCCGTCACGTTGATTTTCTCGCCGTTGAACATGGCCGCAATCCGTCCGTTCAAATCGGATTCGGTGGCCAATTGGACCAGAAGTTTGAGGGTTTGGTCGGTGATGCGGTTCTTCGAGAAATCAAGAAAGAGACCCGCGGCCTCGGCGGTCATTCGTTCGCCACGATCCCGGTCATCCGCGAACAACTTCCGGAGATGCAACTTTTGGATCTTCTTATGGTGGGCGGCGAGAGCCTTCCAGGCCGGCCGTTGCGTGAGTGGTTTGAGGCTGGTCGTCATACGCTTGAGTCTTTCGTTAATCCGATCCCGAGATCAGGCGGCTCTCTTGAGTGCGTTGCTCTTCGAGGTGATCACCGCCAATAGTTCCTCCCATGATTTCACAAACGATTTGGCGCCCTCGTCCTGAAGTCGGGCGGCCAGCGCATTCACATTCACATCGGCCTCGGCGAACTGCTCCAAAACCGTTTCGCAGTCGCCGCCATCGGCGTCCATGATCGGGCCAAGTTCGCCGTGATCGGCGAGGGCTTTTAACGTTGCCTCTGGCATCGTGTTCACGGTGAAAGGTGACGCGAGCGCTTTGATGTAGAGAATGTCGGAGGCTTTCGGGTCCTTTGTGCCGGTGCTGGCCCACAGCAGCCGTTGCGGCCGGGCTCCGGAATTGTAAGCACGCTGCCAGCGCGGTTGGTTCAACAGCCCAAGATAAGCCTGGTAAATGCGCCCGGCAATCGCGATGCCGAGCCGATTCTGCAAAGTCTCCGGAACTTTGCCCGCGACGGCTACGTCCCAGCGGCTGATGAACATCGAGGCCACGGATCCGACCTGCGGATTGAGCCCTGCTTCGATGCGCCGTTCGACGCCGCGTAAGTACGACTCAGCCGCCGCCAGATATTGCTCGCGCGAAAACAAGAGCGTCACGTTGACTGGCACACGGGCAAAGATCGCTTCCTCGATCGCCGGCAAACCTTCCTTGGTGCCGGGAATCTTGATGAACAGATTGGGCCGTGCCGCCCCTGCGGAAAGCTCCTTGGCCGCGGCAATGGTGCTGGCGGTATCATGCGCCAGGAGCGGTGACACTTCCAGCGACACCCACCCGTCCACGCCATTCGTCCGGTCATGAATCGGACGGAACAGGTCGGCGGCCCGACTAAGATCATCCAGCGCCAGATCGAAAAAGAGTTCCTCGCCGGTTTTTCCTTTCGTCAGTTCCTCACGAATCGCGTCGTCGTAAGCGCCACTTTCTTTGAGGGCGTGATCAAAGATCGTCGGGTTTGAGGTCAGCCCGGTCACCGACAGTTCGTCAATGTAGCGTTTGAGCGTGCCGCTATCCAGCAGGTCACGCGTGATGTTATCGAGCCAGAGGCTCTGGCCCAGGTTGTGTAGCAGTTGGGTGGATTTCATAAGTACCAAGACACGTTTTTCTGACTCAGGGTTTGCCGGGAAGAAGCTGTCCAATCTCGGGCTGCATAGGACAGGTGTAGATTTCTTCGCCTGACTCAGGGCGACCGTCTTCGACCCGCATTTGTCGGCGGGCGTGTGCGGGGCCAGAACTCTTGTCATCATGTCTTGTTCTCGTCTTCTCCGCCAAGGCCGAGGACGCGGATGACGAGCCGCGCGATCATCAGTTCCTCGTCGGTGCGAATGACGCGAACCGTAACCCGGCTGGCTTCTGTCGAAATCACCTCGACGGGTTCCGCATTGCTTGTCTCATCCAGTTCGATGCCGAGGAAGCCGAGTCCGTCGCAGATCCTTGTGCGGACAGCAGGCGCGTTCTCGCCAATTCCTCCGGCGATGACGAGCGTGTCCAATCCGCCCAGCGCCGCGGCGAAACTGCCGATCCATTTTTTGACTTGGTAGCAGAACATCGCGACCGCTTCCGCCGCACGCACGTCCTCCTTTTCCTTGGCGAGCAAGTCGCGCATGTCGGAACTGGTCTCCGACACGCCGAGCAGTCCGGACTCAAAGTTGACCATCTTGCTGAAGCCTTTCGCATCGAGGCCCTGGGTGCGCGACAGATACCAGTGGAGTCCGGGATCAAGATCGCCAGAGCGGGTGCTCATCGGCACTCCGGCGGTCGGGGTGAAGCTCATGCTCGTGTCCACGGACTTGCCGTGATGCACCGCCGCCAGACTCGCGCCATTGCCGAGGTGCGCGAGGATGACCCTCCCTTTCGCGACTTCGCTGCCGGCCACACGCTCCAGTTCAGAGATGAGGAACGCGTAGGACAATCCGTGAAAGCCATACCGGCGCACGCCGAGCGCCTCGTAGCGTCGCGGGATCGGTAGCATCTTCGCAACCCGCGGCAGGTCGTGGTGAAAGGCCGTGTCAAAGCACGCCACCTGGGGCACGTCGGGAAAGCGGTGATGAAACGCTTCGGTCAACAGGATCTCCTCCGGAAGGTGCTCGGGATCGAAGGGGCTGAGCTCGCGCAGTTCGGCCACCATCTCCGGCGTGATACGCACCGGCTCGTGGTACTTTGGTCCGCCATGCACCACGCGATGCCCCACGGCGACGAACGCTTCCCGCCCGCTGCGCTCCTCGATTCCGTCCATCAGGGCATCCACCGCCGCGGTGTGATCGGGCGCTTTCACCGGTCGCGAATAGTTGTCCGCTGCGCGCTCGCCTTTCATTCGCAAGGTAGCGTCGGGCTGTCCGATTCGCTCGATCCCGCCTTCCAGAATTCGTCCGAGCGCGTCGCCAACCTCGAAGAGCGCGAACTTGATGCTCGATGAGCCGCCGTTGATCGTCAGGACGCGGGAAGCGGCGGATTTCATGGACGATTCAATCGCCTTCGAGCCACGCCTGCGCCTCGGCCGTTTTGGCATGGTCGAAGTAGCGAATCTCCGCGGTCGTAAAGGGGCGACAGAACAGACTCATCTGCTTCTCCCACTCCTTGCCTCCGATCATTGCCAATCGCTCAATGTCGGAAAAGTGCTTTAGATCCACCTTGATGTCGTCCCACAACGCGCCGGCTTCCCAGCCGTGAAAGTCTGTCATGTCGAAGAGCACGCGAAGTTTGCCGTGTTGTTTAATCAGTCGCTCGAACTCGGGAACGAAGTGCAGGTAATCCTCGTGGGCGAGCTTGCCGCTCACA
>NZ_JBDUCX010000062.1:0-30245 GCF_040003245.1 Chthoniobacter sp. | reverse complement strand
AGCGCTACCAGACCGCGCTCGAACAACTCCTCCAGCGCGCCACGCTGGCCAAGGACACCGAAAACGCCGCGAAAATTCAGGCGCAATTGACCGCCCTCCAGGCGGCCACCGCGGCCCCCAACGCCAAACCAAAACACACCCGGGAATCGCTGCACCAACTTCTCCTGACCAGCGAATGGATCTGGTCCGCCAAAGCCGACGACCGCGCCAATACCACCCACGTAACCTTCACTCAGGATCGATTCGTCATGTCGGGCAAACCGTTTTGTGCCTACAAAATCATCGACCCCTTCACGGTGGAATTGGACAAGAAAATCCTCAAGTTTTCCGACGATTATAAAAGCTTCGAGGTCACCAGTTGGACCGACGGCACGCCCCGCTACGGCCACCGCGTCTTTTGATAGATTTGCCTATTTTGCGACAGGTGTCAGACTAATGTAAACTTCGCTTTCGTCTGCTATGAAGTGTTCCCCCCGCCTGCTGTTTTTCGCGGCCGCCATTGCATGGCCCTTGTTCCGCGGCGGACCGAATTGCGCCGCTCAGAACGCCAGCGTGGAAAAAAATCCGTCCGCTCGTTTCCCCGCCACGGTGAAGCGGGCTCAGCCGCTGGTGGAATTGCCACCGGACGTGCCGGTGCGCGAAGGTGAGGTCGCGCTATGGGCGGATTTCGCGCACGCCGACGCCGAGGGTGTGCCGCTCTATTTGGTGAATCGAACTAACACGGCGCAGTCATTTAGTTCGCAGGATAACGATATTTACATCGAGCTCGAGTACCGGGATGGAGCCGGCGCCTGGCATCGCGCGCAGGCGCATCTGGCAAGTGATTGCGGCAATAGTTACCAGCAGTTCGTGCTGCTCCCACGCCAGTTTTTGACCTTGCGCGGTTATCGCAGCTCGACAGGCAGCAAGCATGCCGTGCGCTATGCCACACAGATCGGAGAGCGTCTCACTTCCAACGAAGGGAAAGGATTGATTTCCGAGGCGGACTTGCAGGCGGTCGCTCTCGACTCCCTCACGGCCAGGGAAATTCCGTTCCACATCCGCAGCCTGATTGCCTGCTGGGATAACATGCCGTTGCCGGCAGATCCCGCTTTGCCAGAGCGCACGGAAGGAATTCGGATGCTCGCGTGGCTGCCGTCAAACCCGCCGGCATTCGAGGATCTGCACCGTTTGCAGGGCAAGATCGAAGCGCTGGCGCCGTCGGCCGCCCGGGATACCGCGTTGCAAGCCATTCGGGAAACGCTGGCAAAAGGGGACGCGCCGAAGCTTGCGCCGGAGGCGTTGGCTCGCCGGTGCATCGATCGCATTGCCCATCGGCCCACGGCCGACCCGGCGATGAGTGAATACATGGCGTGGTGCCTGTTGGCCGATCCACGCTACGGGCGAGAGCCCATCGTGCCGTCCACCGCGATGCGGCAACCGGAACGATGGAGCGAGGTCATCGCGCCGGCGGTGGCGTTGCTCCAGCGTAACGAACGCGGCAAACACGCGCAGGTCGCGGCGGCAATTCTCAAGACCGGCTGGATTGTCGACGCACTGGTGCCGGACGAGGAGCTCGAGGCCTGGGTGTTGTCATCCTCGGAAACTTTGTCATTGATCGGGGCGCGGACGTTCGCGCGACGGGCGCGCTATCCAAGACTCGTGGCCTTGGGATGGAAAGTTCCCGCGGAAAAGCAGATCATGCTGCTGCATGTGCCGGCTTTTCCCAATGAAGACGGTCGTTCCGCGCACGAAACGCGGTCGCCCCGCGACGCCGAAGAATCCCGGTTTTGGGAGCATTGCATGCGGTCCATGCCCGTCGAGGCCGCGAATGCGCTGTGGTCCTATGATTTCCAGAGCGGATACAATCCCTTCGATCGCCAGATTCACGATCTGCTGCGGAGTTTCTTTCGCACGGAGGCCGAGCGTGGGATCTTCGACCATGACCTCGGCGCGCAGGCATCCGGCCTGCCCGTCGCGCTGGAGTTGCTCGCCTCGTGGCGGGTAAAAGAGGATGACGCCCTGCTGGCGGCGCTGCTCAAGCATGGCGGCTTTCAGCGCTCGGAAACCTGGAGTTCCGAATCGGCGAAGCACTATTGGACCCAGTATTTTCCTTTGCGCCGAGTCGCGAAAAATGCGCTGGTCGCGCGCGGGCAACCGCCGGCCGAAGACGTTGTCACTAACGTGGAAATCCCGATCCCGGATTCAAAGCAGGCACCATAAAACGTGGCATTGTTCCAGACCTTCAGGGCCGAAGGACGATCTCGTCCCCATTGGGCACGGCGGAGTATTGCACGGATCCATTTTTGACCGGCACGGTGGTCTTCGTGGTCCCTTGCTCGACCTGGCAGGTTTTCCAGTCGGCGGGGACGGTGGTGGAGAGGGTCAGGGGGTCGTCGTAGGTGGGGTCGGTTTTGGCGGTGAGCTGGAGGCGGAGGCGGGTTTTGCTGGCTTCGACGATCTTCACGGCGGCAGTGTCGCGCTCGGTGACATACTTTTTCCAGGAAGCGGTGTCGGTGATCCAGAGCTGGTCGCGCTCCTTTTCCAGCTTGTCGAGCAGGGCGGTGAACCACTCCACGGGCGTGACCAGCCAATCGCCGCCGACGCCGTGGAAGACGAGGTAGCCCATGTCGCCCTTGGCGATGGCTTTGTCGACGACGGCGAGGGTTTCCTCGGACGATTTGTAGTTGATGGGCGGGCCGGCGAAGGGCGGGCGATTGAGGAGGTGATGTTTGGCCAGGGCGGCTTCGAAGGCGTCGTTGGGGACGATCCAAGGGACGCCGCCGGGCTTGGCGAAGGCTATCAAGTAAGGCTGTTTGCGCTCGGGGTGGAGGGCGTAGAGGACCTCGTTGCACTTGGCCAATTCCGGCTCGAGCTCCTCGGCGTTGTTGGCGCCCTTGTGGGTGAAGGTGTGGTTGGCGACGACGACGTAAGGACTTTTGGCGGCCTCTTCCCATTGGGGTTTCAAATGGGCGTAGAGACTGTTGCCGGTGACGAGGTAGAAGGTGCCGACGATCTTGCGCTTCACCAGTTCCGGAACCACGTTCTTGAGCTGGCTGCCGGCACTGTCATCAAACCCGAGGGTGAAGCACGCGGTTTTGCCGTCCTTCCATTTGAGGATTTGCGTTTGTCCGGCAGTGGGCGGTTCCGCACCCGACACGGAGAAGGACAAGAGCGTGGAGAGGGCGAGGACGGGAAGGAGTGGGGGGAGTTTCATTCGGGGGGAATTGGATGGGGTGTCGGTCAATAAATCGGGTCCTTCGCTATTCCATGTGAGGCGCTCCTGGCGTGGAATGGGAAGTGGAGAACACCATGAAGAGCATGAAGGACATGAAGGGAAAGGAAAAGACCAAGTGCCTGCGGCGATCTTCATCCCTTCATGCTCTTCATGCCCTTCATGGTAGCAAGTCAGTGTGGAGCAGGGGCGGCTCTTGACACTTGACAAATCGATCCCTCGGCCTGCTTCTCGGAGCGTCCCGTCGAGGGTCGAGTGGTGGCCTCGATTTACCCCCCACGATTTACGATGCCCGCTGCAATGAGGAATTACGAAATGTCGACCGGCATCTTTTCTTTCCCATCGCGCCGCGTCGGTGCGGCTTTGCTGCTGCTGTTTTTGTTAGCCAATGGGTGGGCGGCAGATGTGCCGAAGCCGCCGTCGACCGCCGGGGCAAAGGACTTCGATCTGCAGGGCTTCATTAGCAAGGCGATCCAGGGCGGGGCGAAGCAAGTGATCGTTCCGGCCGGGCGTTATCGCGTGACGCCGAGTGGGGGGCATCACCTCTTCTTCAAGGACCTGGCGGACGTGGAGATCGTGGCCGACGGCGTGGAGATGATCTGCACGCAGACGGTGCAGGCCGTCGGCATGGAGAATTGCCGCAACGTGCACTTGCGCGGGCTGACCGTGGATTACGATCCGCTGCCTTTCACGGAGGGGCGCATAACGGCGCTGGCGCCGGACAAGAGCTGGGTGGAGTTTGAGATCATCGCCGGTTATCCCGAGAATGCGCTGGAGGAACGTGTGGAAATTTACGATCCGCAGACGCAGGAACTACGGCGGGAGACGGCGGGCTGGTCGAAGGAATTCAAGCCCGTGGGCAACCACCGCTACCGCATCGCCAAGCACACGGGCTATCACTTCAACCCCAGCGCCGACACCGAGCGGGTGGGCGACATCCTGGTGACGAACAACGTCTTTCCGGCGAAGTCGTTCGGCCACGCCATCTCGCTCGCGCAATGCACCGGGGTAAAGTTCGAGAATGTCACGGTCTTCGCCTCGCCGTGCTTCGGCTTCATCGAGGACCGGTGCGACGGCAGCACCTACCTGCGTTGTAAAATCGACCGCCGTGCGCCGCAGGAAGATCCCGTGAAGCGCGCCTTTGCCCGCCTGCGCTCGCTGGATGCGGATGCTTTCCACAGCATCGGAGCCGCCAAGGGCCCCGCGATTCTCGAATGCACGGCGAAGTTTCAAGGCGACGACTGCGTGAACATCCACGGCGGTTATCATCTCGTGACGGGCAGCGCGGGCAGTCGCTTGCGCGTGGCCGCGACCGGACGGATGACGATTGAGCCGGGCGACCCCGTGGAGTTTCTGCCCTATGCGGGAGAGCGACCGGCGGATGCGGTGGCGGTCAAGATCGAACCGGACGCGGGGATCACTGCCGAAGAGAAGGCGTTCTTCCAAAAGCTCAATCTCAACGATCGCAACAAGCGCCGCCTGCTCGGTGGCGAAGCGACTTTTTACGCAGTGACCCTCGACCGCGCGGTGCCCCTGGCCATGGGTTCCGCGGTGTGCTCGAGCCAGCGGGTCGGCAATGGCTTTGTCGTGAAAGGCTGTGACTTCGGCTACAATCGCTCGCGCGGCATCCTCATCAAGGCCAGCCACGGCGAGGTGAGTGGCAACAAGATCACGAATGGCTGGATGGCGGCGGTGCTGGTCGCGCCGGAGTTCTGGTGGTCCGAGGCGGCCAGCGCCAGCGACGTGACGATCAAGGATAACATCATCATCGGCTGCCGGCGGCCCGCCATCGAAGTGACCGCGAAGGGCGGCAACGGCCAGCCCTTGCCGAGCGGCGCCCATCGCGACCTCCGCATCACGGGCAACACGTTCACGCAATCGGTCTGGCCGAACATCCATGTCGCCTCGACCTCCGGGCTGCTCATCAGCGACAACCATCCCACTCCGAATGATCCCGCGAACTTCGTGCCTCCGCTGGAGTCGCGCTGGAATTGGCAGAATGGCCGGCCTTCCGCCATCGTGACCGAATTTTGTGAGCCGGCGCCAGGCCCGAACCGTTGAAGTTCACCCCAGGACGCTTCAGTCGAACAAATCGACCAGGGGCTTTCCTTCGGCGAGGAGATTGTAGGGGCGTCCGAGCAGATCGGTGGCTTCCAGATTGGTCACGCCCATGGCGTGGTAGACGGTCTTCACGATGTCTTCGGGCGCGATAGGGCGATCCTTCGGATATTCCGCGCGGGCATCCGTGGCGCCGAGTTCCTGACCTCCGCGAATCCCACCGCCCGCCATGAGCACGCTCATGCACGCGGTCCAATGGTCGCGGCCGCCGCCGCCGTTGCCGCCGGAGCGCCGATCGCCGACCTGCGGCTTGCGGCCCATTTCACTGGTGACGAGGACCAGCGTGTCGTCGAGGAGCCCGCGCTGGGTGAGGTCTTCCATCAGTGCGGAAAAGGCCTGGTCGAACTGGGGGAGGAGATATTTCTTCAGGCAATTGAAGTTATCGGCGTGCGTGTCCCATCCGCCCGCACTTTTGCACTGCTGGGCGATGCGTTCGTCTTCCTTCCAAAACACGGTGATGAACGGCACGCCCGCCTCGACCATCCGGCGCGCCATGAGGAGGCTGGTGCCATTGATGGTATTGCCGTAGCGCGCCCGGAGCGCAGCCGGTTCGGATGCGATGTCGAAGGCGTGCTCGGCGCCGCTGGAGGCGAGGAGGCCAAAGGCTCGCTCCTGCTGGCGTAGATAGCTTTGCACCTGCATCTCGCCGTCGAGCTCGCGGCGGGCTTCATTGAAGGCGCGCAGCAGCTCCCGCCGCGCGTCCATGCGTCCCGCACCGATGCCGCCCTCGAGGGTGAGGGTGGGCGCGGAGAACTGCAACGGGTGGTCGAAGCTGCCGTTGAGATAGAAGGGATCGTGATCGATTCCCAAGCGCCCCGCGAACTGTCCGGGCCGGGTATAGGGAAGCTTGCTCGGCTTGTGCGGGAGGGTGATGACCTGGGGTAGCCGGGGATGCAGCGGGCGGCGCGAGCCGACCACCGAGCCCATGAAAGGCCAGTCGTCCGGATAAGGTCGGCGGTCGTTGCCCTGCTGCTTGAAAGTCAGATCCGGGGCGTGGCCGGTGAGATTGTAATAGTAACCGGCATGATGGTCGCCGGTGGCTTGTCCCCCATCGGTGACTCCGTGGACGAGGGCAAAGCGATGCGCCTGCCGGCCGAGCAGCGGCAGATGCTCGCAGAGGTGAATCTCCGGGGAAGTAGTGCGGATCGGCTGGAACTCCCCGCGGAACTCGAGCGGCGCCTCGGGCTTCATGTCCCACATGTCGATATGGGAGGCGCCGCCGCAGAGAAAGAAAAGGATGGTGGATTTGGCGGGCTTGCGCACGGCGCTCGCTTCGGGCGCGGGCACCGGCGACGGCGCTCCGAAAGACCTCGGCGCCAGCCGCAGCCCGGCCAGGCCCATGGTGGATGCCGTGAGAAACGCCCGGCGATTCAGCGGTGTTTGAAAAAGAGCCATGGTGGCGAGGGGGGGAAGCTCCCCAACGTGGGGGGCCACTACCGATGACCCTTTCACGCCCCGCATTCTTGGCCACAAAATGCCGGTTAGCCCACGCCGGGAAGAGGAGGGCGGACAGGCGGCTAATATCGACGATCCTTGCTCCTGTCTTCTTTCGACAAGCTCAAGATAACAGAGGGTGCTCCGCTACCGCGCTACGACCGCCCACACGCGCTGCTCCGCGATCTCCTCGTTGAGCGGTTTGTAAAAGAGGCAGGCGCCGGCACTGAGAATGACAAGCACCAGGGTGAGGATGCCGATCACCTTCCGGGCGTAGCTGATCTCCTTCGATCCTCTCGCCCGCGTTCCAGCCTTGTTTAATTTGCCCCGCGCAGCGTCGCGCTCGTAGCTCCTGCGCGCGTCTTCCCCCATCTCTCGATAGCAGGTAAAGCAGACGCGAACCGCAGGGCTGAAGTTCCAGATAAAGCCGGGATGATGGGCTTTCTGGCAATGCAGGCAGGTGACCGACTGCTCGACATGGGACATGATCGCGAGCGGGCCAATGGCAGAAGACCGGGGCGAAGACGTGCTAACTTTCATAATTTCTATAACCACGATGCACAAAACGTACCTGTACTCTTAAAAAGATTACGGTAATTACGTATTTTTATTACGTATCCACCCTTCCCTCAGGGCGGTGCTGAGCCCCGGCTTACTTTACCCGCTTTGAGTTCCACGGGCGGTCACCGTCGAGAACGGCTCTGGCGGTCTTGAGGCCGGAAGAAAACGTAAACATAAAGGTTCAATATCCCGCAACGACGCGTCCGGCGGCGTCGCGGCGGAGAAGGCGCTTGCGCAGAGGAAACACCGTCTGCCAAGTTTCCCCTCCCTATGACCCCTTCCCTGAAATCTTCCCCGATCCATTTCATGCTGAGCACCGGAATCTGCGTCCTCCTCCTGGGCAGTGCGGCCTGGAGCGAGGAAGCGCCGGAGAAGGCGCGCGCGCTGCTCGACCAAGTGACCAAAAGCGAGCAGGACCGGCAAATTGCTGCCAAGCAGAAGGAGATCGAGCGTCTGCAGGAAGATCAGGCCAAGACCGAGCGCGACTCCAGTAGCCTCAAGGAAACGATGGAATCGACCTCGGGTCTGATCGATGAGACCAGCGCGCATCTGGCGACCCTGACTGCCGACAGCCGGCGATTGCAGCACGAACTGGCCGTCTCCGAGGCCTGGACCAATGCGGAAACGCTCAAAATCGCCGGGCTGCGGGCGCTGACGGAGGCCCAAGGCAAATCGCTGGCCGCCGCGACCCGCCGCGCCGAAGAAGCGGACGCTCGCTCCCATCTCATGACGGTGGAAATGGAGATCCTGCAAGCCGGCAAGCAGGTGCCCGGCGAACTCCGTGAAGGCTCACAGGGCGATCTCGCCAAAGCAAGCAAGGCCGTGGCCGTCGCAGAATCGAAGGCCGACTCGGAGGAACGCCTCGCCCACGAGGCGATGAAAGCGGCCGCCGCCAAGATGGCGGTGGCGGAAGCGAAGGCCGCAACGGCGCGGCGCCTCGCGGACAACGATCTCACTCTGGAACCGACGGTGGTGACGAAGGCGAAGGCGAAACCTCCGGTGAAACCCACTGAAAAACTGGCCCCGATCGCCGCTCCTCCGAAGCCCGCGGCCAACGCGGCGACTACTGCCAAGCCCACCCCGAATACCGGGGCGGCCAAGCCCAACAAGGCACCTGCACTTCGCTAATCGACGGCCAAAGCCTCTGTTTTAAAAAACTCGCACCTTAAATCGGCTTAAGGGGGCTTAAGGCACCTTAAATCCGCTTCCTTTTCTTCGCCGGGGTCTTGACCGAGTTCCTGGCGGATGGCCGGCGGGAAACGGGCTATCTTGTCATGGCGAGCGTCGTGGGAATCGTCGGAGTTCATGCGGGGAGTGTGCCATAACCCGGCGGAAAATGTGCATGGCCCCATGGGGTCCATGGGCTCCATTGCGGAAAATTTGGCCCGCACGTCCAAAACAGTGGCCTGCGAGAGTGGTCTCCGGTTTCGTTCGTTACCGTCTGCGGATTCTCGTCGGGACCAAGGCGAAGATGACACGCGTGGGCATTCTACTTCGCCGATGAAACGGCGTCGGGCTTCAGGTGCTTGACCAGAAACTTCTCCAGCGCCTGCGGATCGGAACCATCGCCGGCCGTCTGCAGGACGTTTTCCACGCCCGCCGCATCCAGCTTCTCTTTCAGCATCACGCCGAACTCGGGATGGTGAATCGAGTTGTTGATTGGGGTATTTTCCGGCAGCGGCGTTCCTCCCAAGGGAAAGACGTACTGCATGAACGTGGGCGGAGCGTTCCGGGTGACGTGGGTGATCGCACTGGCATCAGCGACCAGTTTTTGCTTATCGGGAGCATTCAGTTCCTCGAGACTTTTCACTCCGAAGAAGGGCAGCAGTGCGCCCGTGACCGTGCGATCGCCGCCAATGCGCTGGAGAATGAGCTTCGAATCGAGGGTCGTGGGACCCGATTGCGGAAGGATGCAGGTCACCCGTGTGGAGAAGCGCTCCACGGGATCCGGCGAGGCCGGTTTTGCCATGTCGTCATGATACGCGATCCACAGGCAGATGACGGCGCCGGCGGAACTTCCCGTGAGCGCGATGCGATGGGGATCGATGTTCCATTCTTTCGCCTTGCTCCGCACAAATTGCACGACACGCGCCGAATCCAGCATCGGCGCCGGGAAGGGGGCGGCATCGGGAGTGCCCGTCGCGAACCGATAGTTCGCCGCGACCACGGCGATTCCTTTTTGGAGGAGGGCGTCGGGATGAGGAAAGGGGTCGGGATTGAAACTCTTTTTGTCGCCGCCCAACCAGCCGCCGCCGTGGAAGAAAATCAGCACGGGTGCCGGACGCGCCGTCTTCACCTGGTAAACATCGAGGACATCCCGATCGTACTTCCCGTAGCGAACATCCGCGAGAGTCGGCGCGGGTGGGACGCCTTGGGGGCGGAGCAGGGATGGCAGTGCGAGCAGGCCAGCGAATGCCAGGACCGCGAGGCGGCGAGCGGGAAGAGTTTTCATAGGGGGTCCCATGAGAGTGATGGGAGTGTTCTCTCCCCTTGCTCTGCCTGACAAGATTTGTTCCCTCGTTTTTTCAGCCCTCGTGGGTAGGGCAAGGGGCGGCTACCCGCCCTTGAAAGCCAGGCTCGGCAAACCCGTTTCCGAAGTGGCGTGGCCTTCGAAATCGGTCCAGCAATGCCGTTGAAAATCGTAGAGCTTACAGATCCGGCACAATTCCCAGTACTGCCCCAGAGACCAAGGGATGACCGCGGCATGCTCCTCACAACTTTGCTCCAGCAAGCGCTGGCTTTGCGGCAGGTGATAGAGCGGGATCGCCGGGTCGATGTGATGGGCGGCGTGGTCCATGATGTTGTTGAAGAGTCTTTCGACCGGGAAAGGAAAAACCACATGCGTGGAGCTCTTGAGCTGGACGTGGTAGAAGGACCACTCGGCCGGATCGTCGTACCATGCCAGTCGCGGATGCGTGTGCTGAATGAAGGAGACGAAGCCCATGAATTGGATCCAGAGCACCCAAGGCAGGATCACATCGAAGAAGGCATACGCGAGGGGCGGCAAAAACAGTCCCGAGGTGTGGCGGGCGAGGAGATACATCCCGAGGACTTGCAGGGCAAAGAAACCGCAGACGAGCAGACGATCCCACTCGAACTGCCGGCGCAGCGGCGGGCGGCGCTCCTTGCGGGGAAAGAGCAGGTAGCCAAAGTAAAAGCTGATGAGATAGCTGAGACCGGGGCCCAGCGGCGAACGATAGAGCTTTTCCAGCAGCCGGCGCCAACGGGGCAGCCGGTCGTAGTCCTCCATGGTGAGCGGCACGAAATCGGGGTGCTTGCCGCGCAAATTGGTGCCGCCGTGGTGGAGGGTGTTGTGCGCATGAACCCAGGCCGCGTAGGGATGCCAGGCCGGCAGCAGGACCAGCCGCCCGAGCAGACGGTTCAGCCAGATGTAGGGCGTGAAGCTGTTGTGCGCCGCATCATGGCCAATGACGAACAAGCTGCCAATAAAGAGAGGCGCCAGGCCCAGGGAAATCGTTCGCCCCAAGAAGGTGGGCAGCCAGACGGCGCCGACCATGGAGGCGACATAACCGGCAGCCGCCAGGGCCAGAAGCAGGCCAGCGCGCACCAGGCTCCTCTGCCGCAACACCCCCGGCAGGCCCGCCCGCCACCGCCGCGCCGCTTCGCCTGCCGGATGGGCATTCGTGGTTCGCACCGGAGGGGGGTTGGCGAGTTCTCGCATTGGCGCCACCTTAACAGGTTTTCGAGAACTTCCACCGTAGACAAGTCCCCGGAGGCAAGAATAGGAGTTGGTCAAAATCTCGAGGGGCAGCCTGTTTCGCCACCTACAATTCACAGATTGCGCACGCCTTCGGCTTGGCTACGCTCCCGCGACCTGCGTTATTCCAGTGGCCACCCCATCCCGCGCCCTGCCTTGCACACTCCCACATGACCCGTACCCGACTGACGATTGAAGCCGGAAAAGCGGAGCAACACTACTGGGCGGATCTCTGGCGGTACCGCGAGCTGTTTTATTTCCTCTCCTGGCGGGACTTGCTGGTCCGTTACAAGCAGACCGTGATCGGAGTGTTGTGGGCGGTGTTGCGCCCCGTGCTGACGACCGCCGTGTTCGTCTTCGTTTTCGGCCGCCTGGCGAAGATGCCCTCGGAAGGGGTGCCCTACCCCGTGCTCGTCTTCGCCGCCATGTTACCGTGGCAATTCTTTGCCTCGGCGTTGACAGAGGCCAGCGGAAGCCTGGTCGCGAATGCCAACATGATCTCCAAGATCTACTTTCCGCGGCTCATCATTCCGGCGAGTGCGATCATCGTCGCCTTTGGCGATTTCCTCATTTCGCTCGGGATTCTCGCCGTCCTCATGGTCTGCTACCACATCGTCCCCACCTGGCATTTGCTTCTGCTCATTCCGCTCACCGGCGTGGCGCTGCTCGCCGCCTTCGGTGCCAGCCTGTGGCTCGCCGCGCTCAATGTGGAATATCGCGATTTCCGTTACGTGCTCCCGTTCATCGTCCAGTTTGGCCTCTATCTGTCACCCGTGGGCTTCAGCAGCAGCATCGTGCCGGAAAAGTGGCGGCTGCTCTATTCGCTCAATCCCATGGTCGGCGTGATCGACGGATTCCGTTGGGCCATTACCGGCACTGAGTCCCTCATCTACTGGCCCGGGTTTGGCGTTTCGCTGTTGCTCATGGTGCTCATCGCCCTGAGCGGACTCTGGTACTTCCGCAAAACGGAACGGGCCTTTGCCGATGTCATCTAGCCGTATGAGCGAACCCGCCATCCGCGTCGAAAACCTCGGCAAGAAATATCGCCTCCGCCACCAGCAGGAAGGCCTGCGCTACAAGACGCTGCGCGAAGCGCTGACGCGCGCGCCTCAGCGCTGGCTGGCGCGGCGGTCCGGCGCCGGCTCGCTGCCGTCTGCTTCCGAAGATTTCTGGGCGCTGCGCGATGTCTCGTTTGAGATCCCGCAAGGGCAGGCCGTGGGCATCGTGGGGCGCAACGGCGCGGGCAAGTCCACGCTGCTCAAGCTATTGAGCCGCATTACCCAGCCGACCACGGGACGGATCGATATCGAGGGCCGGATCGCCAGCCTCCTGGAAGTCGGCACCGGGTTTCATCCCGAACTCACCGGCCGGGAAAATATCTACCTCAATGGGGCCATTCTCGGCATGACTCGCGCCGAGATCAAAAGCCGCTTCGATGAAATCGTCGCCTTTTCGGAAGTGGAGAAATTCCTCGATACGCCGGTCAAACATTTCTCCAGCGGCATGTACATGCGTCTGGCCTTTGCCGTCGCCGCCCATCTCGAGCCCGAAATTCTCATCGTCGACGAAGTCCTGGCCGTGGGGGACATGGAATTTCAAAAGAAGTGCCTCGGCAAAATGGAGGATGTGAGCAAAGGCGGGCGCACCGTGCTTTTCGTGAGCCACAACATGGATGCCATCCTGCGGCTGTGCAGCCGGGCCATTCATCTGTCGAAAGGCGGGGTCGTCGAGGTGGGGACGGCCCAGTCCGTCGTCGCCCAGTACCTGGCCAGTCACAAAGCGCAGCCGGCCAAGGTGGTCTTCCCCGCAAATCCTGCGGATCAAATGTCTCGCCGCAATCTCGTCTTGCTCAGCGCGGAATGGCCGGATTCTCCGGCGTTTCCACCCTGGACCATCCCCTTCGGCGAAGAGATTTCCTTCTTCATCACCTTCGAGTGTCATCAGCCGGTGCATGCCGCCGAACTCGGGCTCGCGCTGTACGCGCCGACTGGCACGGAGATCGCCTCCACCTCCAGTGTCGCCACACTGCCCGACATCCGCCTCGCGCCGGGCATCCACGGCTTTCAGGTTACCTATCGGTCATTCAAGCTGGTGCCCAATCACTATAATTTTAGCCTCGGGCTGAAATCCAATTTCGGCATGGAAGACTACCTTTCCAAGAGTTTTTCTCTCGATGTGATTCAGTCAGCCCAATCGAGTGCCACCAAGGCGGACACCTTTTTAGGCTACGTCGTTCCGGAAGTTCATTATGTCCTTGTCTAACGCGACTTTTCTCAACCGAGCCAGGACACTGGCCAACAAAGTCATCTCGCACCTCGGGTTCGAAGTGGTCCGCCGGCCCCGCCCCAGAGGGCGCGATACGGATTTGATCCCACTGCAAATCGGCAACTTCCGCTTGTTCCTTCAGGTAAATAATCCCGTTTGGAGAGAGCATGAAAAAAACCCGGAATACACCGCGCAATTGGGTCGCTTAGCCGCCTGTGTTTTCGCTGCTTACCCTGACGGATATTTAATAGATGTCGGAGCCAATATCGGCGACACTGCAGCCATCGTCCGAAGCAAGGTGGATGCGCCAATCGTCTGTGTGGAAGGTGACGAGGCGATCTTCCCTTTACTCCAGAAAAACATTTCCTCGATGCGGGAGGTAGTGGCCTACCAATATTTCCTAGGGGAGAAGACGGAGGATCTGCGCTTTATGACGCAAAAAAGCGGCTGGGACACCACCTTGATCCCCATCCACGGCGACACCGAAGTCGCCGGCAAAGTCATTCCGCTCCTTTCTCTGGATGATTTAGTCGCGGGGCTAGCCTCCCCCAAAACCTGCAAGCTGCTCAAACTTGACATCGAGGGCTTCGACCTTCGCGCGCTCCGCGGCGCACGGAATCTGTTATCCAAAGACAAACCGACGGTCTTCTTTGAATTCAATCACGACAACCTCACCTCACTGGGGGAAAACGGCAGGGAGATATTTCCCTATCTCGCTTCGCTCGGATACGAGCGATTGTGTATCTATGATTCCCAAGGTAACTTGATGATTTCCTGTCGGACGTCGGACACCGCGACCTTAGATGACCTTGACGACTATGCGAGAGCTTTGGACGGATTGTTCTACTACGATATTTGCGCCTTTCAATCCTTTGACGGGGAACTGGCCAAACGCTTTCTGGCCTCAGAACGAACTTATCGAAAATCCATCATCCAACGTAAACGCGGGCACGGACTTGTCCAAAGTCCCTGCGGCGCTTGAACTATGCCGCTTTCCAATTCAGTGGTCGCGAGGGGAAACTCGGAGCAGACTGAACAGTGCGCCGAAGGCGATTTCGCGGACACCTCTGCCAAGGTGGTTAGTCGAAATGTCGGCTTTGCAGAGCGGTGCACCTTACGAAATGGCCTGCTTTTGGAAACCTTTAAAGTGTTCGCGCATATTGATTTGGATATCTACCGGTCCATCTTGGATTGCGTCGCTTTTATCGGGTTGCGGCTTCTCGACAGAGGCGTTGTCGTTGTCGATGATTATGGCGTTCCCCTGTGGCTGCCGATGGGTCGGGCCGTAGTTTATAAGAACGTGAATCCTGAACCAACCTTATGACCTTATCGCATCGCTCCACTCGACCCTCCTTTCAGGCAAGGCTTTTCGGCCTGGGCTCCAGGATCCTGACCAAGTTCCATTTGAGAAGCCCTCGTCGAGCGTACGCCAGCGAGACATCGAAATGCCGGGAACGGCTCGCACCCTTTTGTGTGGGGTATGGGCTCGACCTTGGTTTCGGGGGAGACCCCATCACGCGTGCAGCCATCCGTGTAGATAGTCCGCAGCCCTATGCGGATACCGGGGACGCTCCGGTGCAACTGGGTGGTGACGCGCGTCAGCTCATCTGGTTTTGTGATGGCGTACTCGATTACGTTTATTCTTCGCACCTGCTGGAGGATTTTGCGAACACCGAGGAGGTCCTGCGAGAATGGCTACGGGTGCTCAAGCCCGGCGGGCATTTGATCATCTTTTGTCCCGACGAGCAAGTGTACCGAGCACACTGCGCGCAGACCGGGCAGATGTACAACGAGCATCACAAGCACGCCGATTTTTCCCTGCAAAAAGTGCGAGACATGCTGGGGAAAATAGGGGACGTGCAATTCATTCACGAAAACCCGTTGATAGATATTTACTCATGGGATCTTGTCGCGCGGAAATTGGCCTAAGCGCGCCGCAACCATTCCGGCGCTCAGGTCTTTTTATCCTTTTCGCGAGATCCTCCAGGATTGACGTTTTATGGCGACGCCCGCGCAATCTCTGAAACTCGCCGCCGCGCCGCTCCTCGGATTCTTCAATCGAGCGCGGCTCGGTTTTCCCCGACACTATTTCCAAGGCGCCGGCGGCATCGGAGACGATTTGCTGTGCACGGCGGTCTTCCATGAACTGCGCAAAAGGAGAGCGCGAGGGATCGTCGTCAACACCCAGCATTCCGATTTGTTTCGAGGCAGCCCCGACGTGGACGCCGTCATCGACTGCCCTCGTCCCCGCTTGAGCCGTTGGTTGCGCGAAGGCCTGCCCTTTGTCCCGTTGAGTTATGCCGACTATGACCCCGTGACGGACCGTGACCAGCCGCCCGCAGAACATGTCCTGGCTATCATTTGCCGGCTGGCCGGTCTCACCGGACAAGTTGCGCTGCGGCCCTATTTGTTTCTAGCGCCCGAAGAGCGGGCTGCAGGGCGCCTGGCAGACAAGCAGATTGTCATGCAATCTTCCGGCCAGGCGGCCGCTCATTTCATGCAAAATAAAGAATGGCTTCCCGACCGCTTTCGAGAGGTGTGCGGGCGTTTGCGAGAAACCCACACTATCGTCCAGATTGGTTCCGCCCAAGATCCGTTGCTGGAAGGCGCGGTCGATCTCCGGGGGCAAACCAGCCTGCGTCAATCTGCCGCCATCCTCACCAACTCCGCGGTTTTCATCGGCCTGGTCGGCTTCCTCATGCATCTGGCGCGGGCGGTCGATTGCCGCGGCGTCATCGTTTATGGTGGGCGAGAAAGGCCAGAACAAACCGGTTACGTGGCCAATATCAATCTCATCGGGAATCCGCCCTGTTCTCCATGCTGGCTGCGGAATCGTTGCGATTTCGACCATATATGTATGCAAACGATCCTCCCTGAGGTCGTTTTCCAAGCCACTCGAAAGCAAATTGTAAAGCAGGGCATCGCTTTGGAAACGGAAACGGCCCTGCTTTAACCACAACGAGGTGTGCCGAATTTGGGTGAAGCCGCCATACACATACACTTAGTGACAAAGATTATTTTGCCCGCCATCTTTAAAGTGGGTTTATGGGACGCCAGCCCACGCCCCATTCTCCAGACTTGAGCGCCTTTCTTTCAATGTTCACAACTTTCTTTCGCCGTCTTTCGGGGCGCTGGAGCTATCTTGTTTCGCTGCCCACGTTTCAGCGTGCCCCTCTACTGACTCTCTGGAGAGCATTTGCCTGGAGGATGCACTGTTGGCTCAAGATTCCGGCAGTCGTCTACGTGAGGCAATGGAACGCGCGACTCGAGCTCCGACCGGAATGGAGCGGAGCCGGAGTTACACTGGTCTATGTGGTTCGCGACGAATATGAACCGGAAGTCACCTTTCTCGGAAAGCTCCTTGGCCCCGGAGAAACCTTTGTGGACGCTGGGGCCAACTGCGGTGTCTATACCGTGGCGGCAGCACATTTCGTCGGCCCGAAAGGGGTTGTTTTGGCTTTTGAACCCGGCGAAAACTCGCTAGCGATGCTGCGGAACAATGTCGCTCTCAATCGATTCGAACAGGTGCGGATTTTCCCGCTGGCGCTTTCGGAGAACTGTGGCAGGGCCCGTCTTTACGCCCACAGTCACGGCGCAAGCAGTTTCACCTTGGGCCGAACCGAAGAAGACGAACAACTCTCCTCCGTGATCGAGACGGTGACCCTCGACGCCATCCTCGCGCGGGAAAATGTTCGTGAGGTGGACGTGATCAAAATGGACGTGGAGGGGGCCGAGGAACTCATCCTCCGCGGTGCGCCTGAATTGTTCGAGCGTTGCCATCCCAAGATCATCTTCGAGATCAATCCCGACGCCATCCGCCGCTTGCAACTTTCGGAACAGGGCGCTTGGAACTTTCTCGCGACGCGCGGCTACCGCTTTTTCTCGATGCAGAATGACGGCACGTTGGCTTCCATCGAAACCCGGCCAGAAAGCGCGAATGTGATTGCCCTCCATCCCAAAGTCCATTCGCTTCCGCAAGCCGAGCGTGGCACGTATTGAAAATGCGCTCCTTATTCTTAAAAATCAGCCGCGCCCTGTTTGGCTGGCCGCCGCAAGCGAGCCCGCCGGAGGTCAAGCACGCCTTGGTGGCAGGATTCGCCGGCAAGGTGTCCAATCTCATCGAGACAGGAACCTTTCAAGGCGATATGGTTGAGGCCCAACGTCAGCGTTACGCCCGGATCGTGACGATCGAGATCGATCACTCTTTATGCGCGGCAGCAGAAAAACGGTTCGCGGCGTTTCCACACGTCTCTGTCCTCCAAGGCGACAGCGGCAAGGTGCTTCCGAAGGCGTTCGACCTTTGCGAGGGGGCCACCGTCTTTTGGCTAGACGGCCATTATTCAGGAGGGGTGACCGGGGGCGAAGATGCAGACCCGCCGATTCTCCACGAACTGGCCATGATCGCGGCACGCCGGCTGAGCGGAGACGTGATCCTCATCGATGATGCGCGGCTATTTGGATGGAGGCGGGGATATCCACGAATCAGCACGGTGCGAAAGTTTGTGCAGAAGCACTGGCCCAACCATGCGTTTCGCATCAAGTCCGATGTTATTTGCATAGCTCCGGGTGAGTCTCACAACAGATAGTCACCCTGGCAGCGGGACGGTAGTCTTCGCCGTGTTCATTGGGCGGGCCCGCTACGGCCGCGAATCCGATTGAGGATCGGCAGAGAGAACCAGCGGTAGACGATCACCGAAAAACCAAACGTGATCACGAGGGGCACGATGGTGCGCCAGGCATAGGCCATGACACTGCCGTGGGTGGCCCCGGTCGC
This sequence comes from Chthoniobacter sp., assembly GCF_040003245.1. Taxonomy (NCBI): domain Bacteria; kingdom Pseudomonadati; phylum Verrucomicrobiota; class Spartobacteria; order Chthoniobacterales; family Chthoniobacteraceae; genus Chthoniobacter; species Chthoniobacter sp. The sequence goes on along the minus strand of NZ_JBDUCX010000062.1, from coordinate 12,161 downwards.
GGAATGAAACCAGCCCACGATGGGACCGTGGAATAGAAACCACTCATAACTCACCATTCCCGTAAAACGCAGCCAGCGAAAACTCAGCCAGCGCGCTCCCCGACATGCCGGATCAAAGGTGAAAAAGAGCATGAGCAGCGAGGCCACGGCCGGCAGGAAATGACTGATTTCAACGCTCCAGCGCGTGGGCTGGGCGCGGATGCCAAAGCGCGCCCCCCAGTAACCCCAAAACAACAGAGTCACTGCCATAAATAAAAGCCCGACGTAGCCAAACAGGCTCAGCGCGCGCAGATGTTCACGAGCCGGAGCGAGCAGCACGAAAACGCCGGCAAAGGCAATACCCCAGGCAAAGTAGTCCAATTCACATGGAAAGCGCGTCAAGTTCCACATTACATCCTTGTGTAAAGCGGTTTCGTAGGACGGCAGGGTGTAGAGCCACCGGCCAGGTGAGATGCCGGGCGATAAGTGGCCCCATGAAAAACACCAGAAACAGAATCACCGTGGTGTGCCGCACTGACAATCCGCGGGTCATCCAGAACAAAACCGGCAGCAGGACGTAAAAGTGCGCTTCGACAATCAAGCTCCAGTAGGAGAGATTGAAACCAATGGGCATCGGTACAAAATTCGCGAGCCCGGTCGCCCATTTCCAAGCTGCGGTCAGGCAAGCTGGATCCCAGGAAACACACCAATAAAAGCCGATGAAGAGCAGGATCGAGAGATAGAATGGCGGGATGATCTTGCCGATGCGGCGGCGCGCATATCCTGGGGGATACCAGAAGCGACTGTCCGAATTCCGTCCTCGAAAAAACGGATAGGAAATCAGAAACCCGGAAAGCACAAAAAAGATTGGCACTCCCATCCACCCTGCCGCGATGACGTAGCCCGCAGCCCGCGACAGGCCGACGTGCTCGGGATTCGTATAAAGCGTGTGAAACGCCACGACTATCAAGATCGCGACGCCGCGCAGCCCATCGAGCACATCGAAATGGCGGCCGGTACTGGGCTTGATTTCCCAGCTTTCGATGATGGGAGCGGAGGGCATGGGCGGCGAGACTATGGCCCCTGGGGCGATACTGTAAACGCCGAACAAAATTCGGAGCACACCCACCGGGGAATGTGATAACTGAGAGCGCCCAAGGTCGTCACTAGAACAACTTAGAGGGGATAGTCCTCCCCATTTCCAGCCAGGCCGGTGCTTTCTACTAATTCCACCAGGCGATGGGCTCCCGCGATGGGTTGAGTGATGCGGCCCGTGGATTGAATGATCTCCCGAAAGCGCCCATCCCATTTCTTCGTCAACGGGGTATCCATAAAGCCCGGGGAAACACTGAATACCCGCACGCCCTTGGTCGCATATTCCGCGGCAAGCGCCAGAGTCAGGCCACGCAGCGCATGTTTCGCGGTGACATAAGCGCCAAATCCTTTTGGGGGGAATGTCTCGATGGCCGAAGACAGCACATTCACAATCGTCCCGCCACCGGTCTTGAGCATGGGGCGGATCAAAGACTGGGCACACAGCCAGCTTCCTTTCACCGCGACGTTTAAGTTGGATTCAAAGTCCTGCCAGGTTAGCTGATGCAATGGAACCGGAGAGAACGGGGCGCAGGCGTTATGGATGAGCGTCAAGCTTTCGGCCTCCTTGATCTCCGGCCGGTTCCAAACGGCCCTGTTTTCGGAAGTAATATCGTGCCGCAAGATACAGCCGTCTCCGCCAGCCGCGTGAAGATCGGCCGCGACTTGTTCGGCGGCCGCTTCATCCGACGAATAGAGCCCCACGACAAAATAGCCGGCACTACCAAAAGCCAGCACGGTCTCCCGGCCCAAGCCTTTGGTTCCGCCGGTGACGACAACAGTGCGTTTCACGATTCGTTACGGACCATGACCTGGACCCGGCTCCGTGCGACGAGGCAATCCCGGGTTACGTTCGTAAATACCGCGTCGAGGACGACTACGTTGCTCGCGTCCAGCTTCTGGCTCACCACGGCCTCCAGATGAATGGTGTCGCCAAGATAGGAAGGCTTGGCCAGACGGAGATCGACGGCCAGAAGGAGGCTCAACCGGCCCGGGAAATACATCCCGATATAGTGAGAGAGAAAACCGTTGAGCAAAGCGCCATGCATCACGCGACCCTCGAATCCGCAGGCCCGGGCATAGTCTTCATCGACATGAATCGGGCTCCGATCCCCAAAGGCGGAGAGGAAGTGATCATAAACTTCCTGCGAGATGACATAGTCCCGCGCTTCCTTTGCTCCCAGCGCAATATCCTCATAGCGAAAAGTGCGGGCGGTAGATGAAGAGTCGGAGCACATGCGTCAGGACTCTCTATAGATCAATCCAAATGCGGGCGCCATACTCTTGATTCTGAGGAAAACGGATTGATTCATCGTCACAATAATGAAGCGAATATTGCCGTAATTTCCGAAAACGTATTGGCAAAAAGAAAGAGACTCGCCGCGCAGTAACAAAAGGTCACGCACACGGCAGCGGAACGGATCCACCCGTTCGCGTTGTAAGCGCGAAAACCATCGCGCCCCAACCACTTTTTCAAGCCGATCGTATAGTAGTGATTCACCACCACTCCGAGCGCGTGAGCCGCTCCGAAAGCGGCATAATTCCAGCCGACGCCGTGCCAGATGCCCACGAGGAGAAAGACCACCACAATGGCCAGGGCGATGGCGTGGTTGGCCTGGGCGGGACCAAAGAGTCGCACGAGGAATTTGGAAAGCGGATTGAAAACCACGTCGCGCATATAAGCGGAGAGCGTGATGTGCCAGCGGTTCCAGAAGTCCTTCACGTTGCGAGCGGCAAAGGGAATATCGAAATTCTCGGTCACGGGGATCCCCATCAAGCCCGCCGCTCCGATCGCCATGTCGCAGAATCCGGAAAAATTCAGGTACAGGTAGAGGTAGTAAAATACCACCGCAACAGGCAGATCGATCCAATGGTGATAGTGACCATTTTTCAGCAGCGCTGAGTAACCCAGTTGATCGCAAAGAGCACCGAGAAACAGATACTTCACCAACCCTACAACGACGCGCAATGCCGCGCGCCCGGCGGGGATGACGGGGGGAAGCGGCTCGAAGGCCCGCCGGAAATTGCGGTAGGGATTGATCGGACCCACCGGAATGGTCGGCGCGAAAAGGCAAAAACCCGTATACTGCCAGAGGGAAGGCATGGGCACTGCGCCGTTGCGGACTTCCAGCACCAACTGGCTGCTCCGAAAGGCGACGTAGGAGTAGCCCACTAGATATGTAGTCAGCGGAAGCGCCGATAAACGCCGCAAGTGGTCATTGGGAACCGACGCCAGACCATAAGGCAGATAGCGTGCGGCGATCAGAATCGCAATGGGTGTAAAGAAGGCCAGCCACGACTTCCAATTCCGCTCTTTTCCGAACAGCCGAAGCATCGCGTATTGCCCCAGAACGAGCCCCAAATAGGCGATGAAAGCGGCGTTAAAATGATCATTCTTCCCATGCAAGAAAAACCAATAAAAACCCACCACGTTCAATCCCGAAAAGGCAATATCACGAAGAACGCCACCCAGCCTGGCAACGACCAGCCTGCCGATGACCAGATACGCCAGCCACGCGGCTATAAGTCCCACCTGAATCATCAACTAAAATCCTTTATACACCAGTCCTGTATTGGTGAATTCGACGGGAGAAGCGGCCACTAACAGCAAAGCGATCGCGGCTAAAGCCAGAAGCAAGATGTAGAGCGATTGCTCAGCGATTTTCCGTGGTTTCATAGAGCCGGACCAAGGTGGGCGTAATCAAAGGGGTGAAGTACTTCTGGCCGTTCTTGTTGTAATGAAAAAAGTCAGCGGTATAGAAAAGCTTCTTAAAATCCTCGCCACCGATTCCGGAATACAATCGCCTGGGCGGGATTCCCATCATCGTCACATCCGCATTCAGGACGGTGTTCCAAGGCTCACGTTCCTCGATGAGCGGATTGTTCGTCTCGTTACTGGAATAGACCGGATTGAGATGCAGGAAGACCAGCTTGCAGCCGTTCTCCTTCGCCAGCGCGGCGAACTTTTTCGCAAATTGAAGCTGCCAGGGGTTCGTAGGCGGGCCAACCACACGAAACTTCGCTTCCGTCGCCTTGGAGTAGAGAGAGACATCGGTCGGCTGAGCCCCGGTCTGGGGCGTGAATTCGGTAAATGGTTCTTCGGGATTTATCCCGCGTTCGACAGTCAGCGCACCCAGCCTTTCGTTGGAATTTTGAGAGTGCATGACATTCGCCCAGCGCAGCTTTTCAACGGATGGAGGCGCCTCCGGAATACTCGAGCGAACCATGCCTAATAAGTTTCTGGGCATACCCACAATGGCAGCGAAATAGTAAGACATCCGCAGGCGAGCCGGCATTCCTTCCAATGCCTCCGCGTCGTCTCCAAAGCGAAACCAATAGGGGGCGGCCGCGTGCGCGACATCATCTCCACGGTATTCATCGTCAAAAACGATCATCTTCACTTTCCGGTTTTGAAGAAGGTCTTGCGCGATAAAGTATTCGCCATCGAATCCGAGCCAGGCCCAACCCATCGTCAGGACCACCGCCTGGCGGCCCAGTTTGTCGCTCAACGCCTTTTGCACATACGGAGTATCGATGCCGGCCCAGAGCCGGGAAGAACCGACAAAGGCGATGTCGATGTCGCTCTTTTCCTCAAAGATCTGTTGATGCAGAAAGCCGATGGGCGCGTACCGCCAGGGCATGGATGCATAAATGTCGGAGCGCGGGGGCAGAAGGGATTTCCCCACGAGCGCCGGCAAAAGCAACAGCACCAGCAAGAGAAGCGTGAAAGCTCCTGCTTGTCCGGTGGAAGAAAACGCCGGCCGCATCAGCGCTCCTGCATTCGCTTCACAATCAGGTCGGCGAACTCACCCACATTGCGGGTCTGCTCGACCTCGCCTACCCGAAAGCGAATGGCAAACGCCTTTTCCACGGAAACGAGGAGAGAAATGTGCATCAGCGAATCCCACTCGGGCACTTCCTTGGCGGTCAAAACGGGAGTCAGAGTGACCGGTTCGAGAAAGACATCGTCGAAAACGGTCTGAAGCTGGGCGATAACTTCAGTTTGGTTCATAGGCGCGGCGCGCGAGCTTGATCTTAGTGGGATGTGACGGGAAAGGATCGATCGGCAGATTGTAGCGCCTGCCCTGCTCGTCGCTGAATACCAAGGCGAACCCCATTTCCGAATAAAAATCAGCCACCATGGTGTTTTTCGACGTGGGCAGATAGAGGCCCTCTATCCGGGTGCATCCCCGGGTTTTCCCGAGGCGTACGAGTTCGTTGAGGACTTCGTCTTCCACCTGGCGTTTCAGCACCCGGCAACTCATCAGCCAGGTGTCAATATGCAACGCGTCGCCGTCCTGCCGTCCGATGGCGACGGAGATGAGCCCGTGATCGCCAAAGCGGTCCCGAAGCCGGACGGAGAAGCCAATGAAACTGGGGTCGTTCATGAGCACGGTCAGTTCGGCCTCACTGCGCCGGCGCGTGGTGAGATTGAACTGGTTGCTCTTGTTGATGAGCTGGGCCACGCGTGGAATATCCACCGGCGCGAATTCTCTGATCACCGCCTCCATGTTCAGTGATTCCAAATACGCGCCCATATCAGTGGTCGCGGCGAGAAGAGCCTGGCGCTGGGATTCGGAGCGGTATTGGGCGGTGCGTTCCGTGTCCTCCGAGGTGATGTTCCTCGGCTCGAAATAGCGGCAGTCCTGCAACTGCGCGACGTATTCGGAAGGGTCCGGCCCGAGCAGGATGGTGGCGACTTCGGGAGCGAACTGCCGGACGATCTCGATTTCGGCCGGATTGTCATCGACGAAGACGAAGCTATCGAGGCCGAGCTCCAATTCAGCGGCCATCCGGCGCAGATTGTCGGACTTGGGTTCCCAGTTGGCCTTGAAGAAAACGACGTCCTCCATGCGCAAAACCATTTCCGGGTGCTTCTCGAATACCTCAGCGGCGACCGCGTGGTCGTTCTTGCTGACGACGGCGAGCAGCGTGCCGCGTTGCTTGAGCGTGACGATGTATTTCTGGAAGGCCTTGAACGCTTCCCCGCGCGGGGAGGTATCACCGAGTTCGATGCCGTCGATCCCATCATCCGCCACCACGCCGCCCCACAACGTATTGTCCAGGTCCAGCGCCAGCACCTTCTTCGGCGCCCGCCGCAGGTTCCGCAGGAGGTGGACGATTTCCCGGGCGAGATCGGGCAGGAGCGCCGGGGAGCAAGGCTGTTTGCTTTCGAACCAGGCCCGCTCATCGCGCGCCTCGATGCCGCCCCGGCGATGCGCGAGGAATTCCAGATCGCAGACGTGGAGATAGGGCGGCGCGCTGAGCCCCAGCTCGAGGTTCACCCATTTGCGAAAGGTCCAATCGGACGCAATCGTCCGTGCACGGTAGGCGCCGAGGTCATGCCGCGCGGGAAGCATGAAGTTGGTCATGATGACTTCGGCGCGGGTTTTCTCGTGGAGTTGACCGGCGAGTTCCAGCAGCGAATACACCACCTGCCGCGCGGCGTCTTGCGGCATTTGCCGTGGGTCGGTGAGCTGGCCGGTGTATTTGCACCGATGCTCGGCCGGCAGGAGGAGAATCACCTGGGGACCGAATTCATAAAGCGCGCTGCCATCGTCCATGATCTCGGAGATGTAGTTATCGAAATCTCCCAGCCACACGGTGCAGGGAAACCCCTCCACGTCGCAAAGATGCTCCACCAAGTCGTGGAGCGGATACAGGCTGTAGCCGCCCAGGAGCGCGAGCCGCACCTTTTCGTGGACCGTCTCCTTCCTCGGGATCTGCCGGGTATGCGCCTTTTTGCGCAGGGACGAGAGCTGGAAGAGTTCGCTGAAATCGGTGGCTTCGCGGGAGGCAACAGCCAGGCGATCCCAAAATTCGGGATTCGCGTCTCGCAGGAGCGTTTTGAGTTCGCTGGAGTGCATATCAGCCGGGCTCCTGAAGCCGGAACGGGTGCGTGGATGCGGGAATATTTTTCAAAGGCTTAATTCACCTTAATCTGGCTTAATTGACCTTAATTCCTCTCTGTAGAGGCGAAATCCCAATGGTGCGATTCCGGTGCGAGCGGGGAGGACGCGCAGGGAGGGAAAATTTTGGGGGCACGATTAGGCACGACCGGGCACGATTACTCTGGATTCTGAGGAGGCGGGCACGGCGGTGTGACCCTTGTTCGAAAGGGGATTGCTGCGATTTCTGATGGTTGATCTTCGTCATCGTTGGTCCTGGTCCTTCCTCCCACTCTACGCCTCCTCGAGTTTCACACTCCTCTTCCGTGGTATTCCTAGTGGAATACGTGCCTCCGCCTTCGTTCATTTGAACACTACCTCTTGGCGCCGGATTTGTCTACCAAATAGTGCGGCTGAATCGAAGTGGGCTGAGGGCGAGATGTTCATGGAGGGGCAACTAGAGAGGCAGCTTGCGACTGGAAACGGAAGGCCGCAATTTTTCGAGCCCGGTTTCGATCGCATCGACCATGGCAACGAGAGTGTAGCGGGTGGTGACCTCGACAAAGGCCCGATGCCGGATCGATTCCGCGAGTGCCGGATCATCGCACAATTCGCGAATGGCTCGTGCGCAATCGCCAGCGTCGCCGGCCGCAAAGGTCAGCGCGGTTTCACGGTTGCGGAAGAGTTCCCCGCTGCCGCCGGTGGTCGTCCCCACGACCACCAATCCCGAGGCCATGGCCTCCAGGGGAGTGATGGCAAACGGCTCCTCCCATTCCGACGGAAAAACGAGCACATCGTGTTGCGCATAGATCCCCGGCAGGTCCGTTCGCGGAACTTTACCCAGGAAATGGATCCGATCCGATAGACCCAAAGGGGTCAGCATTTCTCGAAGCCGGTTCTCGTAATCGGGATCCTGACCGCCACCAACGATGGTGAGGGTGAGCGATTCGCAGGCGGGTTCTGCGCAGAGAAGGCCGAGCGCCGCGATGGCAGTATGGATGCCTTTTTGGGGAATCAACTGACCCACGTAGAGCAATCTGCGCGGTGACCGCGCCGGGCGAGCGACGGCAACGAACAGTTGAGGATCAATGCCCCAATGCGCAACGAGTGAAGTTTCCGCGTTGACCGCGATCCCGACGCGGCTGGCGCAGTTGCTCAGGAACTGGCTGGCGAAGTGGCAGGTCTGATGACGGACAATTGGTTGGCCACGCACGAGGAAGGTTTCGCCGAAGAGAGCGCGGACGAAGGCGCTTTTTGCCGCGGAGCCAGACAGCCACGCGCCAATACGCCAGGAGACAAAATCCCCATCGGAAAGGAAAAACGCCAGGCGGCGACCGAGTAGTCTCGCCGCCGTGGGCAGCCAATAGCAAAGTCCGGCCTGGTTCCAAAAATAGACGATCTCGGCGCGATGATCCTCGACGGCATCCTTGAGAAGCCGGCATTCGCGAATTTTGTCGTGCCGCTCGTTGCCGCGAACATATTGCAACAATCGGTCCACGCCCACTTCCTCATCCGCAATCCCAGGGTAGCGGAATGTGCTCGTGAGGACGCGCACATCATGCCCTCGCTGGCGGAGCGCGTGGACCACGTCGCGACATCCCAATTCATAGCCTCCGATGTAATGCGGCGGATAGAGGTTGCTGACGACGAGCAGCCTCATCGCAAGACCGGCGGCGAGAGTTTGGCGAGGCAGGCGCGCAGGACGTCGTTCACACCGAGAGTTTTCATGCACTTGATATCGTAGGGGCAGCCGGTAATCCAATGCAGTCGCGGCAAACGGTGATAACACCCGGCGCACTCGACATCGGCAACGACGAACCCCTCGCGGAACTCCACAGGATAGAAAAACTGCGGGAAGGTGGGACCGAACAGGCCGACGGAGGGAGTGCGGGTGCAGGCGGCAATGTGGAGCAATCCGGAGTCGATACCGACAAACAGTCGCGCGAGCGAGATGACGGCGATACATTCCTCGATAGACAGGGCATCCACCAACGAGACCGTGCCCGGGATGTTTTCGACGGCGACCTGGCCAAAGTTCATGTAACGGGCGACACCAAGTTGCGCGATGTGGGTATGGCCGGCGGCGCGCAATTCTGCAACCAGGCGGACCCATGATTCGCGCGGCCACTCCTTGACGGTCCAACTGGGGCCGGGATGGATGAGAACGAGCGCGGAGGGGTCGAGATTTCGCTCCTCGAAAAGCCGCCGCGCCCTCTGCAATACCGCCGGACTCACGGTCAATTGCGGATGCTGATCGGTGACGAGCGTGTGAAATTGATGGCAGAATTCCACAATCATCGGCTCGCGCGCCACTTGGCCGGGCAGGTCGTCGCCGTGGGAGAAATGATAAAACCCGGCCAGCAAAAAACCGTACCAGTAGCCGACGAGACCGATGTGCTTGAGGGAGGTCGTGCGGTCGGCCACGCCAGCAAGGCGCGGGACATCCGCGAAATCGGGGTGGCAATTGTAAAGGAATGTCGCTCCCGCGTGGCGCTTCATCAACTCCAGCGCGGCCGGGATGGTGCAGATGATGTCCCCCATGCCGGTATAGCGGGAAAAGAGGACAGGGCGGCGGCGGTCCCGCACGATTTGAGGCAGGATCGTGGTAAGGACGAAAAGCAGGGTTTCGCCATGCCGCGCACAGAGATTGATGAAGGGCTTGAATTTGGATCGACGGTTGGGAGAACCAGCCATTAACGGGGAAGGATAAACAGATTTGTCGACTTGGCTGCGTTAAATATGTGTGTCGCCCTGAAAACCTTCCCGGCCCATCAGACTGGTTGCAGAAAATGGAGAGGAGAGGATCGCGAAACTGCGGGAAATGAGTTGAGTTCGGACGTGCCGTGAGGTCAGGTCTTGGACGCTCGAGAAAGCCATGAAAAACGTTACCATTAAACCCGATTCATGGCTGCGGCGGGTTCTACCGCTGACCCAAAAAACCCGTGCCTGGGCTTGGAAATATTTCGACCGGGTGGCGCTGCGGCTGGTGATCAGCGGCGGCCGGGTGCGATTCCTCGATACGGACCTGAATTTTCCGGAAGGGGTGGGCGTGACTTACTCAACTCCACTGTACTGGCAAGGAGCGGAGGCGTATGAGGCGCCGACCAGTCGCGCGCTGGCCGCCCTGCTCAGCCGTGCCAAGCTCTTTCTGGACGTCGGTTCCAACGTTGGCATTTACGCCGTCTATGCCGGGGTCAAGCATCCCGAAGTGATGACATTCGCTTTTGAGCCGGTGCCGGTGATTTGGGCGAAGAACGTCCAGTTCCACCGGGCCAACCATTTGCCGGAAAAAAACGTGTTGAAGCTGGCATTGAGCGCTGAAGAGAAGGTGGAGCAGTTTTTCCTGCCGATCTACACGACGGGCATCGAGGAGGAACAGACGGGAACGCTGAATGCACAATCCTGGCAAACCCGCGAACCCACGATCGAAAAGATCGACGTTCAATGCACGACCCTGGATCGGTTTGCCGCGAGCAATGCGCTTCCGGCTGGCTTCTGTTGCCTGAAAATCGACGTGGAAAACCACGAGGCGGCGGTGCTGAGAGGGGGTCAAGAATTCATCCGCACACGCCGCCCCTGGATTGTTTGCGAGATTCTGTATGGCCAAAAAGTCCACCCCACGACCGGTGAACGAATGAACGACAACCGGGAAATTCTGGAGATGATCGAGGAACTGGCGTATGTACCCCTCGCCGTGACGAGCGAGGGATTCTTTCGCACGAGCCTGGCTGACTTCGATCGATCGCGCACCTTCAAGGACTTTCTCCTCTTGCCGACGGAAGCTATGCCGGCCAATGCCTCGTATCTGGCCTTGGATTCGGTGAAGGAGTTGCTGCCGAAGGAGTGAATATGATCCCCGGCACGGCGCTCATCGCCACGGTGTACCAGGAAGGAGCAGGCATCCGCCGATGGCTCGAGGCACTGGCGGCGCAGACGGACGCCCCGGAGGAGTTCATCATCGTGGACGCGGCCTCCAGCGACGACACGGTTTCGCAGATTACGTCCTTCCCGTGGCCCGGCGATTTTCCCAAGCCGCATGTGATCGTAGAGCGCTGCAATATTGCCACGGGCCGGAACATCGCCATCCAGAAGACGGAGCAACCTGTGATCATTTCCACGGACGCCGGCAGCTTCCCCGCGCCCGATTGGCTTACCGAAATCACCCGGCCATTGATGGAAAACCCAGATCTGGAAGTTACGGGCGGGTTGAGCCTCCTGTCCGCCGATTCGGAATTTCAGAGGTTCCTGGCAAAGTTTGAGGCCCGCGAGCAAAGCGGAGTGAGCCCCAGCCAATTCAACCCTTCTTCGCGCAACACCGCCTTTCGCCGGCAGGCTTGGGCCGACGTGGGAGGGTATCCAGAATGGCTCACGCTGGCGGGCGAAGACGCCCTGTTTACCCTCCAACTGAATAAAATCGGCAAAAAAATGGACTACAACCCCAAGGCGATCGTTCATTGGGAGATCCGAAAGGACGCGTCCGCTTATTACAAATTGCTCTATCGCAATGGCTATGGAGCAGCGGAGGCAGGCTTTGCCAAGACCCACTTTCTCCGGCAGGCGTTGATCGTGATTTTTCCCCCGTTGTTGCTGCTCTCGCGACACCGGTTTCGCCATTTAAAATTCCGTTACCTGAAAAACTACTTCAACGCGCGGGGTTGGATGGAAGGTTATCTGAGCGGGCACCGTCCGCCTCCCGGTTGGCACCGTTTGGACGGTATTCTGTTGAGCCCCGAAGCCCAGCGATTCCTGCCTCCGACCGGTCTATGAGATCATCGGTGGCGGAGCTTTCGAGGTGGCGGATAGCGGCAGGGGATCTGGACGTAAAATGGAGCTTTCGCTCTCCTCAGGACATGGAAAACTTGATTTCAGACAAAAGCCTCGTTCGGCTAATCTACGGAGTATTGCCAAGTCCCGAGTTCGCCCCCTGCACCATGCCATGTCCAAATTAGAACCGAAGGCCATTCTGGCCACCTGCGGCTCCTGGCACATGCAACAGACCGCGAAAGCATTTGAGCACCGCGGCGCGTTGGTCGAAATCCTCGTCACCGACAAAAATAGCACGGGGATAGCAGAGGACAAATTCCGACGTTGCTGGCCTTATCACGTGGCCATGAAACCTTTCTACCATTTCGCTTCACAGATCTGGAGAGAGAAAGCCGCGTATGCCTGCTTCCCCATCTGGAAGCGCTGGCTGCAACGGCA
>NZ_JBDUCX010000251.1:0-9532 GCF_040003245.1 Chthoniobacter sp. | reverse complement strand
TTCCGGCTCGCGGAAAAAATTCGTGACGTGGATGAGGATGTCGTGAAAGAGCCCCTGCACTTCCTCGGGGTTCTTTTCGAGGACTTTCAAATATTCCTCCAGCGTTTCCATGCGTTGCACCGTCAACCGGCGCTGGATGCGGCGCTGGATCGTCGTCTGCCGATAGCTCGCGAAATCGACGCCCGTCGTCGTCCGCAGCAATTTGAAAATCTTCCGGACGCCGTCCGTATTCCGAGCCTCGATTTCATCGTCGACCGCCGCTCGCACGTAGGGAGCACCTCCGAGTCGGGCCAGTTCGGCGGCCATCTTTTCCAAGGGTAGCACGTAATCGACAACACCCGCGTTGATCGCGCTCCGCGGCATGCCGGGAAATTTGGCGCTGGCCTCCTCCTGCGCGAAGGCGATCCCGCCCGCCGCCTTGATCGCCTTCAGCCCCAGCGTGCCGTCCGAGGCATTGCCGGAAAGGACGACGCCGATCGCCTTGTTGCCCCGGTGCGCGGCCAGCGATTCAAAGAAATGATCGATCGGCAGATGCCCTCCGCGGCCCTCTTCCCGTGCGGCCAGCTTCAGCGTGCCATCGGAAACGCTCATGCTCGTATTGGGCGGAATGACGTAGACGTGATCCGGCTCCAAGTGGACGCCGTCCTTCGCCTCCACCACCGGCATCACAGTCGACCGCGAAAGGATGTCGCTGAGATGACTCTCCCGCGTCGGGTCGAGATGCTGGACGAGGGCAAAGGCCAGTCCGGTGCGCTTGGGCAGATGTTGCAGCAGTTGCGTAAAGGCCTCCAATCCACCCGCCGACGCGCCGACGCCAACGACGGGACAAAAATCGCCGTGACCAGCCGGTCCGGCATTCGTGGACGTCGTGGGGGACTCGATCTTGTTCTCCATCGCAACAGGCGCTTTGGTTTTATTGCTTCGCCGCTGCGGGTTCTTCATGCCTGACACGCTACCCTCTCCCGTGAACCTGCCCAGTGCCAATTCCGAATTCCGGATGCAGGGTGGTCGGGCGCAGGGGCTAGGGGATTTTCTGACGCCGGGTTCAGGCGATGCCTCCATTGCCGCCGCCGGGGCTTCCAGCGAAGATAGCTGCCATGTCCAAAACCACGCGCCAGATGCTGCTCTACTGCGACGTGGCGAACAGCGTTTTCATCCTCACCGCCGCCGGCGAGGACTGGCGGCAGACTTTCAAATCCTTCGAGCGCGCCTATGCGGAAGCGGAGGAGCGCACGACCGAAACCATCCCGCTCATTCTCTATACCGAAGATGGCCGCCAGATTCTGGAGGCGACCGTTTCCGCTGCTCCCCCGGAGCTTGTGCAGCTTTCCCACCCCTTTATGGGCCGCCGGACCAATGGACAAGATGCCTATCTCAACCGCTGAAACAGTCCCGCCCCTGGTCCGTATCATCCTGACGCAAGCGATCCGGCGACGCGCCAATGGCGGCATCACCCCCCGCACTTTTGCCGCCCAGATACTCCGCCTGGAAAAGGAGGAATTGAATCCCAAGGGACTCGATCTCGTCTCGCGTGAACTCTCCGGCGGCCGCACCCGCTTCATCATCAAGGAAGCTACTTCCGGCGCGGTCCGCGATATCCTGGAATTTGCCGCGGATGGCTCGATCGAGCCGGTCTGACGGCGAACGGTCGCGCTATTGGTGAGGGAGCAGATCGCCGGATGAATCGGGAAAGCGCACTTTGGGCAGGACGTTAAATCCCCACACGCCCGCGGCGAGCAGCCACAGATAACTGGCGCCGCTGAGCCAATGCGGACGAGCCGGTGAAAAATCCCCCACCGCTCGCAACACCGCGCCCGCTAGTAACAGCAGCGTCGCGATCTGCAGGGCCGGCAGCCGCGTTTCGAAAAGGGCTTCGTTGCCGGAATGCCCGAGCACCACGCGCGTGGCCACGGTGAAGGTGATGAGACTGAAGCCGCCGAGAAACACGACGTGCAGCCCGGCGAGGCGCTGTCCCGGCCAGAAGAGCGGAAAGATCAATCCCACGACCAGGGCGAGCAGGGCCAGCTGTGCAGCGAGCGACGCGGTATGCAGGTGCCGGGATTGGCGGTGAAAAGGAACCATCGCGGCAAGATAGACAATCGCCGCGAGACTGCGCAACCCGGCCGCGCTCGTCGTCGCTGGGTCACCCGCCTCCAGCCAATAGCTGGCGAGGAGCAGCAGCCCAGTGCCGCCCGAGAATGCGGCCCGGAGCCGCCAGGCGGGCGAAGCCGTGCGTTCCCCGGCCATGGGGCGCACCTCGCGGAGACGAAGAAAGCGCGGCAGCAGAAAGGCGCCGATGCCCAGCAGCAGAAAAAGCACGAACGCCTGATTGAGGAGCATCGCGCCAAACAGCATCCCGCGGGCCGGCACCCAGCCTTGCATCCCGCACAGCCACAACGCCGGCCCGGCGAGTCCGCTGAGGAGCCCAAAGGCCACGAGCACGAAGCCCGGCGGCGGCAATTCCGCACGGCGGCGGACCCGCGCGACCATGCACCCGCCGAAGCAGAGCAGCAGCGTGATGAACGCCAGATCTCCCGCGCGCGGCTGCTCGCCGATGTGCAACCCGGCGGTCAGCAGATACAGCCCCAGCAGCGTCCGCAATTCTCCGCGACGCAGCGGCGGCGCGGCGAGCAGGCGGGGCAGCGCGGTGCCGAGGAAGCCCATGACGAACCCAGCCAGAAAACCCTCGATCATGAGCCGCGCATGCATCGGCCCGGGATAGAACTGGTGCAGCCCCAGGAAAAAGAGCGGCCACAACGACACGCCCGACATGCCGAGCAACGTGGCGAGCGGAAAGAAAATGCGGAACGGCTCCGCGCGGCACAGTTCTAAAAACCGCGGCTTCGCCTCACTCACCGCCAACGCCTCCGCTATTTCTTCACGCATGGGAACGAGTGGCGCGCGCTTCACTTCCGCCGGGCACGCGGCTTGGGACGCGGACTTTCAAAGACCGCATTCAGCTCCTCGGGATTGCGGGCGATTTCCTGGACGGTGACCGCGTCGAGCACATCGAAAAAGGCCTTGCGCGCCCGGTAGAGCAGCGGCTTGAGACGACACACGTGGGTGATCGGGCACTGATTGCCGGCAATGTTGAAACATTCCGCCAGGTCGCAGGTGTATTCCGTGTGCCGCACAATTTCCCCGACGCGCGTTTCGGGCGTGTGGGGCGCGAGCATGAGTCCCCCACCCCCGCCCCGCGCCGAGATCAGCCACCCGGCCTTGGTCAGCGATTTGGCCACCTTGGTGAGATGATTGAGGGAAATGCCGTAGGCGCTGGCGACTTCCTTGGTGCTCACTTTGCGCGCGCGATGGCTGGTGAGGTAGATCAACAGCCGCAGGGCATAATCGGAGTGCGTGGTCAGTTGCATGGCAAAAGAAGGGAAGGCGCGGAGGAGAGGTAAATGACCGGCAAAGGTGAGCGAGCCAATGGTTTTTCTTGAATAGGTATAATAAATACCTATTTAAAGAATTGTTCAATCACAAACCCCTATGCCCATCAAACCATCCCCCGCCCCCGCCACGCCCGGAAGCGGCTGGCCGAACGCCTGGCGAGCGCTCCCGCGACTTTCCCATCTTCTCCTCGCGCTCGCTCTCGCGGGCGGTGCCTTTCCCCTCGCGGCGGAAGATTTCCAAGGCTCCAGTCACACGCTGGCCTACGACGAGCCGCCCATCTCCTACAGCGCGCAGAAGCCCAATGATCGCATCGCCCAGCTCCAGGCGCACATTGCCAGCGGCGAGGTGAAGCTGCAGTGGGATGAGCAGTTCGGCTGGCTGCCGGCGCTCCTCGACGCCCTGAAAGTCCCCCAGTCCTCGCAGATGCTGGTCTTCTCGCAAACCTCGCTGCAACGCCACGCGATCAACCCGCGCAACCCGCGCGCCATCTACTATGGCGAGGACGTCTACATCGGCTACATCCCGAATGCGCCGATGATGGAAGTCTCCGCCGTCGACCCGAAACTGGGTGGGATCTTCTACTCCCTCGACCAGGAGCGGGAAGCCCGCCCGACTTTCGTGCGCAATCAGGATTGCCTCCAGTGCCATGTCTCGGGCCGCGCGATGGGGATTCCGGGGCATTTCGTCCGTTCGCTCCAGACCGACGGCGGCGGCGACATCAAGTCGGGGACGGACACCGGCGAGATCGACCACTGCACGCCGCTGGCGGACCGCTGGGGTGGCTGGTACGTCACCGGCCAGCACGGCGCGCAGACGCACCTCGGCAACCTCGTCGGCACGTCTGCGTTTGAGCGCCATGCGAGCGACCCGGGATATCGCGGCAACCTGACCGACCTCACGCCGCTGCTCGACACGCGCAAGTATCTGCAGCCGCACAGCGACATCGTCGCGCTCATGGTGCTCGAGCACCAGACGCACATGCACAACTACATCACGCGCCTGAACTACGAGACGCGGACGATGGTGGGCACCTACGGGCATATTCGCTATCTCAAGAGCCAGGAGGACGCCTTCCTCCGCTACCTGCTCTTTACCGAGGAAACACCGCTCACTGCGCCCGTCAGCGGTGAGCCGCAGTACGTCGCGGACTTCCTGGCGCCGGCGCGGCGCGACTCCCGGGGCCGCTCCCTGCGCGACCTCGATATGAAGACCCGCATGTTCCGGTATCCGTGCTCGTATCTCATCTACTCCGAAGCGTTCGACCAGATCCCGACGGTGATGCGCGAGCATCTGCTCCAGCGGCTCTACGACATTCTCACCGGCCGTGACACCAGCCCGCAATTCGCCAAGCTGGCGGCCAACGACCGGCAGGCCATCCTCGAAATCCTGCGCGAGACGAAACCAAATCTCCCCGCCTACTGGAACCCGCACACCGCGGATCAGACGAGCCACCCTGCGCCCGATTTCACCCCTGCCGTGGCGAGCCGCACGCCGTAGATCGTGCCCACACCCATGCGAAGCCCGGCCCATTCCATCACCCTCGGAATCGCCTGGTTCGCGCTGCATTTCGCCGCGACTGCCGGGGCGCAGGGATCGTCGCTCGACGCGGCGCAGGAGCCGTCGCGGCCGGTGGTCGAAGACGCCGCGCTGCTGGACAAGGGCCGCCTCCACGCCCAGCAAAAGGCGCTCGTGCGGCTCGGCCTGCAAACCGACCCGCAGGCGGACATCGTCTTGCGCTCCCAACTGGAGCGCTTCCGTGCGGGCCAGCTCGCACCCGCGCTCTGGCTGGAGCTCTTCGAAGCCATCCCGAAACGCCGCCACGCGGACCTCACGGCACGACTCGCCGAAAGCCAGCCCGGCGGCGGGAAGTCGGCCGATCCGCTGCTTCAATTTCGCGAATGCTTGCAAGGCGGCGACGGCGAATCCGGCCGGTTGATCTTCACCCGGAAACCGGAAGCGGGCTGCATCCGCTGCCACTCGGTGGATGGCGCCGGCGGCCAGATCGGCCCGGAATTGACCTGGCTCCGGCACTCCGTCGAGCGCCTGCACATTCTCGAATCCATCATCCTGCCCAACGCCACGATTGCCGAAGGATTCGGCAGCGCCTTGCTGAAGCTCAAGGGCGGCGAGGAAATCTTCGGCGTGCTGAGCTCTGAAAACGAAACGGACCTGACCGTCACCTCCATCACCGACGGAAAAAAACGTCGCATCCTCATCGCCGACATCCTCGAGCGCACCCCCCTGCCCAGCCCCATGCCACCGCAATTCGGCCAGGTGCTCAGCAAACGCGAGATCCGCGACCTGGTCGAGTTCCTCGCCGAGGGCGATTAGGCGGTGTTCTCGAACGGCGGCCTGAAGGAAAACGCCGCTCCAAGAAGGGGCGAAGATGAGGGCCAAAGGCCTTTGCGAACGCCCTTCCCATTCGCGTTGATTCGTGTCCATTCGTGGTTAAAGCGGGTGGGCTCTTGCCCTCCAAGAACTGAGGAGTTTTCTTCAAGGAAACAGAGGGCAACCTGGTTTACTTGGCACGTGCCTTCGTGATGCGCTCCCTCCCCCCATTTCCTTGCCTGCTGCTGGCCTCGCTGCTGGCGGTCACCGACCTGCCGGCGGCGGAGGCGCCGGTTGTGCCCAGCTCGCCGGATTTCGACAGGGTCTTGAAGCCGTTTCTCGAAGAGCATTGCACGCGCTGTCATGGGGAAAAGAAGCACAAGGGGGAGCTGCGGCTGGATACGTTGTCGCGGGACTTTGCGGCGGGCGGGGCGGCCATGCACTGGGCCGATGTGATGGACCGCATCAGCTCCGGGGAGATGCCCCCGGAAGACGAGAAGCAGCCGAAAATCGCCGAGGCGACGAAGATCGTGGAATGGCTGGCTGGCCGACTCAAGGAGGGCGAAAGCGCGCGGCTGGCCAAGCGGGAGCGGGTCACTTTTCACAAGCTGACCCGCGAGGAATACGCCAATACCGTCTACGATCTGCTCGGCGTGCATTACGACGCCACGGACCCCACCGGGCTGCCGGAAGACCCAAACTGGAACGGCTTCGAGCGCATCGGCTCCGTGCTCTCGCTCTCCCCGGCCCATGTGGAAAAGTATTTCGCCGCGGCGGAAGGCGCGCTCGCGGAAGCGCTGCCGGTGAAGGCACCAGCGAAGGTCGCTATGCACTGGGGCGCGTTTGATTTGCGCGGGAGCTCGAAGAAGGACCTCACCCCGGAGCAGATGGAAAAGGTGCGGGTGGACGTTTGGCCGGGCAGCACTTTCTACGGTCAGCCCGGCTCGGTGCGAGCGCTCACCCTGCCGGTCGCGGGCGACTACACGGTGCGCGTGAAATTGAGCGGCTTGAAACCGAAGAATGGCCGGGCGCCGCATGTCGTCATTTACGCGGCGGACCTCGATCGCGTGCTGCTCGAGCAGGATGTCGTCACGGCCGAGGACCAGCCAGTGACGCTGGAAGCCCGGGTGCATTTGCCCGCGGGCAATCACCCCATTCGCATGACCAACGAGGCCCCCGGACCCTCAAATTTGCCGCGTGCCGGGCGCAACGGGAACCATCCGTTTTTCAGCATCAAGGACGGACGCGAGCCGTGGCAGACCAAGCTGACCGATGAAGAGGGCCTGCCGATTTTGCCTTTCCTGATCGTGGATTGGGTCGAGTGGGACGGCCCGCTCGGTGATCCCACGCCGACGCTCGCCCAGCAGCAGTATCAGCCGAAGGGGAACGGCGATCTCGCTGAAGCGCGCGCCATCTTGAAACGCTTCGCCGATCTCGCCTTTCGCCGGCCGGCAATGGACGCCGAACTCGACGGCCTCGTGGGGCTCCTGCAAAGCGAGATGCAGAGCGGCGAGAAGTATGAAGACGCGCTGAAAACGGGCCTGCTCGCGGTCCTGTGTTCCAAGGATTTCTTTTACCTCGTGGAAGGATCGGCGGAGGTGAACACGAACAAGATCAACGACTGGGAACTGGCCTCGCGCCTCTCCTATTTCCTGTGGAGCACCATGCCGGATGCGTCGCTGGAGATGGCGGCGGCCAATGGCACACTGCACCAGCCCGAGGAGCTGCGCGCGCAGGTGGCGCGCATGCTGCACGATCCCCGCATCGTGCGCTTTACCGAGGCCTTTTCGCGCCAGTGGTTGCAATTGCGCCGCGTGGGGATGTTTCCGCCGGACAAGAAACTGTATCCCACCTACGACGACTATTTGCAGAAGAGCATGGTCGGCGAGACGACCGCCTATTTCCGTGAAGTGCTGACGGAGAACCTGAGCTTGCGCGAGTTCCTGGATTCCAACTGGACGATGCTCAATGCGCGGCTCGCCGAGCACTATGAGATTCCCAATATCACCGAGGATCGGTTTCAGCGCGTGGCCTTGAAGGCGGAGGATCATCGTGGCGGTTTGCTCACCCAGGCCGCTGTGTTGAGCCTCACTTCCGACGGGATGCGGCATCGGCCGGTCCATCGCGGCAAATGGGTGCTGGAGTCGATCATCGGCAAGCCTCCGCCACCGCCACCGGCCAACGTCAAGCCCATCGAACCCACGCCCGAGACGCGGCCCAAGGCTACCTTGCGCATGAAACTGGCCGCCCACGAGACCGATGCGAATTGCGCGGCGTGCCATCGCCGGATCGATCCCCTCGGCATCGCCTTCGACAACTACGACGCCATCGGCCGCTGGCGCACGGAGGAGATCGTGCGCGACGGCAATGGGGACAATCCCAAGGTGGACGCGAGTGGAGAGCTGATCGACGGGCGGAAGTTTGCCGATGCCGAGGGATTGAAGAAGTTGCTGCTCACCGATGTGGATAAATTCAATGGCGCCTTCGTCGAGAAGCTGGCCACTTTCGCCCTGCGCCGCGCGATGAGCGTGGATGATCGCGCCGCGCTGCAAGGTCTCGCCAAACAGAGCAAAGCCGCGGATTATAAATTACCCGCGATCATTGAAGAGCTGGTGCTCTCCGACCTCTTTCAGAAACGCTGACCTACCCATGCCGCGCAGGCCCCTCCACCCATGAGCAACATCCTTACTCAAAACTGGCTCTTGAGCCGCCGGCATTTCCTCCGCGGCATCGGCGCGACCGTTGCCCTGCCGTTGCTCGATTGCATGCGACCGCTCCGGGCCGCCGCCGAGGCTGCTGCCAAGCCGCGCCGCAGCGTGTTCGTCTACATTCCCAATGGGGTGAATGTGCTCACCTGGCAGATCACCAAGGCGGGGCGCGATTACGAACTGAGCGAACCACTCCTGCCGCTGGAAAAGCATCGGCAGAACATGACGCCGATCAGCGGCCTGCATCATCCGGGCGGCATCGGCCAGGCGCATGTCTGCGCTGATTCCTGGCTCACCGCGGCGAAGCTCGGGATGGAGAGCGGCACCTATCACAATACGGTGTCCTGCGATCAACTCATGGCCGAGGTGACCTCGCCGAAGACGCGCTTTGGTTCGCTGGAGCTTTCCATTTCCGCCGGTGTCGGCCAGCCGAACAACGCCTCCACGCTGGCCTGGTCGCGCGACGGCGTGCCCCTCCCGGCGGAGGACAATCCGCGCACCGTGTTCAATCGGCTCTTCGGCGTCGAGACAGGCGGCGTGGATGTCCAGCGGCGGCGCTTGAACCGGCGGCACAGCGTGCTGGACCTCGTGCTGGGCGATGCCAGGACGCTGCGCAAGAATCTCGGCGGCGACGATCGTACCAAGCTGGATGAATACCTTGGCGCGGTGCGCGACGTGGAAGTGCGCACGGAACGGCTGGATGCGTGGCTGACCATTCCGAAGCCGAAGATCGATCCCGAGACCACTGAGCATCTGACGCGGAACGTCTCGCGCTCGGAGGCCGGCGAATATTACCGCACGATGTACGACTTGATCGTGCTCACCCTGCGCACGGACATGACGCGGGTGGTGACTTACATGAGTGGCAGCGAAGGCAACGGGCTGGCCATTCCGGAGATCGGCATCCCGCAGACCCGCCACGAGCTCTCGCACCACAACGGCGATCCCGAACAGATGGCCCGCCTGAGCAAGAGCGACGCGTTCATCACCCAGCAATTCGCTTACTTCCTCGATCAACTGCAATCCATCCCGGACGGCGAGGACTCGTTGCTCGACCGCACGATGGTGCTCTTCGGCAGCGGCATGAGCTACGGCCACAGCCA
>NZ_JBDUCX010000404.1:0-2853 GCF_040003245.1 Chthoniobacter sp. | reverse complement strand
ATCTACAATCTGGAGACCAAGATCCTCAATACCGCCGACTTCCGCGGCGACGTCATTCCTTTTCAATTCGCGGGCGAATCCCTTTCGACGCTCAGCAGCAATTCCTACCTCGTCAAGGACGGCATCTTCACGACGAGCGACAACTCGAAGCCGGACTGGTACATGCGCGCCAAGACAGTCCGTATCTACCCGAAGGACCGCGTCGTCTTTAGCAATGTCACGCTCTACGCCGGGAAGACTCCGGTCTTTTGGTATCCGTATCTCTACCAGTCGTTGAGCGCGGACCAGAGCTTCACCTTCACGCCCGGTTATTACAGTGTCTGGGGCGCGTTCTTGATGACGCAGTACACTTTCCCGTTGTCGGATACGATTTCGGGCAAGTTCCGGCTCGACCTGTATTCCCAGCGCGGTATTGGCGTCGGTTTTGAGGCTCGCTGGGGTGCGGAAAAGCGTTCGGCGACGCCGTTTGCCAAGGCGACGGAGACCAAAGAGCAGAAGCAGACCCGCGATGTGCAGCACGGAGAAAACTGGGGGCATTTCCTGAGCTATTACGTGAGCGACTCCGATCCCGGCACGAACAAGACCGCCCTGACGCGCGAGCCGATCAACCCGAATCGCTACCGCGTCGCTTTGCAGGACCGGACCTTCCTGGACGAGGATCTCTATTCCACGATCAACATCACAAAGTTGAGCGACGCGCGGTTCCTGCAGGACTTCGAGCCGGGTGAGTTTCGCGAGAACCCCAATCCGGACAACATGATCGCCGTGACCAAGTGGAACGAGAACTACTCGGCCATCTTGATCGCGCGGAAACAGATCAACCATGATTTCGACGGCACGGAAAAGCTTCCGGAAGGCGCTCTCGACATCAAGCGCCAGCCGCTCTGGGATTCCCCGGTCTTCTACGACAGCGAAACCAGCGCCGGCATGTATCAGCGCAACTTCGCCAACGGTTCGCTCTTTCCCGACTACAAATCGTTCCGCGCGGATACCTACCAGCAGCTCAGCCGCCCCGGTACTTACTTCGGCTGGCTATCGCTGACCCCCCGGGTGGGTGTGCGAGGCACGTTCTACGAGAATAGCGGCTTCACCCAGCAGGACATCGAAAACATCACCACCAGTTCGACCGTCATCGGTCCTGACGGCTTGCCGGTGACGACCAAGACGACCACCCAGCAGACGACCGAGACGCTGGTGAAGAATGGGTCGCTCTTCCGCGCGGCCGTCACCGCCGGGTTGGAAGCATCGTTTAAGTTTTCCAAGGCCTACGAAGGCGTGCAATCGCGCACCTGGGGCCTCGATGGCCTCCGCCATATCGTCGAGCCCTACATGAACGCCTCGTTCGTCTATACCAACCATTCGCCGGATCAAATTTACCAATTCGACCGTTTCGTTCCCTCGACCCAGGCGCCGCCGATCGATTTCCCGCAGTTCAACGCCATCGACTCCCTGGATAACTGGTCGATCGTCCGTCTCGGCGTGCGCAATCGCTTCCAGACGCGGCGCGACAACCAGACGATGAACTGGCTCGAGTTGAACACTTATTTCGACGTGGATATCCAGCGCCCGGATTTCGGCAATGCGGCCCTGCTCGCCGACACCGGGACCTTTTCCAATGTCTACAATTCGCTGAAGTGGGTGCCGCTTCCGTGGCTGAGCCTGAACGTCGATTCCCAGTTCCCGATACTGGACCACGGCTTTACCCAAGTGAACTCGAGCTTCGGGTTCCAAGTATCCCGCGACCTCACCGTGAGCCTCGGCGAACGCTACATCAACGGGAATACCCAGTTCCAGAACAGCAATCTCGCCACCTTTGGCGGTTACTACCGGATCAACGACAACTGGGCCTTCAGTTTCGGTGAGCAGTATGAATTTGAGACCAGCACGCTCGAAGCGCAGACTTATTCGGTCAGCCGCGATCTTTCGAGTTGGATTGCCTCCTTCGGCCTCGCCATCCAGGACAACGGTGGGCAAAGACAGGTCGGTTTGATCCTGACGTTTACTTTGAAGGACTTGCCCAGTGTGCGTCTGCCCGCCACTTTTGACCCGAGCACGATCGCCGGTCTCGGGGGGAGCAAGTAATTGCGGCGCTTGGGATCGCGCATCGTTTTCCTTGCACTCCGGCGGAGGCGTACGCTTAATCCCGCCCTGCTTGGCCACGGGCCAGCTTCTTTAAGCGCTCGCGCAGGCATTTCATCCAAATCCGCATCAACAACTTAGAACCATGGATCTCTGTATTATTGGCTCCGGCTATGTCGGTCTCGTCTCCGGCGCCTGCTTCGCCGAAGTGGGTCACCACGTCGTCTGCGTCGATAACGACCAACGCAAGGTAGACGCCCTTCAGGCGGGCAAAATCCCGATTTACGAACCCGGCCTCGAAGACCTCG
This sequence comes from Chthoniobacter sp., assembly GCF_040003245.1. Lineage (NCBI taxonomy): Bacteria > Pseudomonadati > Verrucomicrobiota > Spartobacteria > Chthoniobacterales > Chthoniobacteraceae > Chthoniobacter > Chthoniobacter sp. The sequence goes on along the minus strand of NZ_JBDUCX010000404.1, from coordinate 466 downwards.
TGCACCGCAATGTGGCGGCCAAGCGCCTGCGCTTCACGAATTCCATCCAGGACGGCGTCGATCATTCGCAGATCATCTTCATCGCCGTGCCCACGCCGCCGCAAGTCGATGGCAGCGTCGATCTCACCTACATCGAGCGCGTCGCGCGGGAAATCGCCGGGGTGCTCAAGCCGGGTGAATACCGGGTGGTGGTGGACAAATCGACGGTACCGGTGAAGACCGGCGAGAAAGTCGCCGACACCATCAAGCGCTATAACAAAGGCGCGGAATTCGACGTCGTCTCGAACCCCGAGTTTCTGCGCGAAGGCTGCGCCGTGCCGGATCTCATGAATCCCGATCGCGTGGTCATCGGTTCCGCCAGCCAGAAGGCCACGGACTTGATGAAGCAGGTCTACGAGCCCTTCCGCGCGCCGATCCTCGTCACGGACGTGAACAGCGCCGAGCTCATCAAGCACGCGGCCAATTC
>NZ_JBDUCX010000061.1:0-30357 GCF_040003245.1 Chthoniobacter sp. | reverse complement strand
CGCTCGTCGGCCACACCGGCGCGGGCAAATCGACGCTCGTGCATCTGCTCACGCGCTTCTACGAGTTCGACTCCGGCGAGATCCTCATCGACGGCAAACCGCTCCGCGATTTCTCCAAGAGCGCCCTGCGCTCCGCGGTCGGGATGGTCACGCAGGAAAGCTTCCTCTTCAACGGCTCGATCCGCGACAACCTGCGGCTCGGCAAGCCTACAGCGACCGACGCGGAATTGTTGGCGGTGCTCGACGCGGCCAACGCGCGTGAGTTCGTCGACCGTCTGCCGGAAGGCCTCGGCACGGTCGTCGGCGAGCGCGGGGTGAAGTTGAGCGTTGGGGAAAAGCAGCGCGTGTCCATCGCGCGGGCGCTGTTGAAAGATCCGCCGATCCTCGTGCTCGATGAAGCGACCGCGAGCGTCGACACGAATACCGAGCGTCTCATCCAGCAGGCGCTCGACCGGCTCATGGAAGGCCGCACGAGCTTCGTCATCGCCCACCGGCTCTCGACCGTCCGCCATGCGGACCAGATCCTCGTGCTCGACCACGGGCGCATCGTCGAGCGCGGCACGCACGAGGAACTCCTGGCGCTCGAAGGCCTCTATGCGAAGCTCTGCGCGAGCAGCTTCCTCGATTCGCGCGCAGGTGCGGAATTGGCGACCCCGTGAAAATTTAATTGCAGTTAATTACCACAGGGGCGGTGGAGGGCCGTGGAACAAGTGGAACAAAAGTGAAAGAAATCTCTTTAAAAGCGTTGACCTTTCGGACGAATTTGGGAGAAATAGGGTCGTTTTGGGACGACTTGGGAGAAAAGCCCAAAGCAACCCGCCATGGCCGAAAACACTCAGAACAATGCCGCGCCCGTCTTCATGGGCGAGTTCTGTCATGCCATCGACGGGAAGAATCGCATCACCATTCCGGCCCCGTGGCGCTTCGCGGAAGAGGTCGAGTTGTTCCTCATTCCGAGCTCGTCGAGCAACTGCCTGATCGTCATGCCGCGCAAGGAACTCGACCGCATGCGCACCCAGGCCGCGGGCATGCCTGGCCCCCAGCGCACCGCCATCCTGCGCCGCATCGGCTCCCAAGGCCGCCAGGCCACGCTCGACAAGCACGGCCGCCTCTCGCTCCCCGACGAATTTTGCCAGCAGTTCAAACTCTCCGGCGACGTCACCCTGTGCGGCGCGCTCGAGACCATCGAAATTTGGAACACCGCGGAATGGAACGCCGCCGCCCCGACCACCAAGTCAGCCTCCGATCCGTTCCTGGCAGATTTTGGCCTATGACCGTTTGCCTCGAAGTTCCCAAAAAGCCGCGGCCCAAAGCACGGCGCACCCCTTTGAAGACCCGCTCCTACGAATATCACGAATCCGTGTTGCTCGCCGAAATCGTCGAGCGGCTCGCGCCTGCCCCGGGCAAAGTGATGGTCGACGGCACCCTCGGCGGCGGCGGACACACCGCGGCCTTCCTCGCGGAAGGCGCGCGCGTCATCGGTCTCGACCAGGATCCCGAGGCGCTGACCTTCGCCGGCCAGCGGCTCACCGAGTTTGGCGACCGCTTCACTGCGGTGCACAGCAGTTTCACCAAGGTCGGCGAAGTGCTCGACGGTCTCGGCATCGCGAATATCGACGGCGCCCTGCTCGACCTCGGCGTCTCGTCGCGGCAACTCGATGCCCCCGAGCGCGGCTTCAGCTTCATGCGCGAAGGTCCCCTCGACATGCGCATGGACCCCACGAACTTGATCAGCGCCGCGGACCTCGTGAACACGATGGCCGGGGAGCAGCTCGAGAAAATCTTCCGTAACTACGGCGAGGAACCGTCGGCGCGCAAAATCGCCGCCCGCCTGGTGCGCGACCGCCTGGTCACCCCCTTCCGCACCACGCTGCAACTCGCCCAAGCCGTCGAGAGCGTCGTGCCGCGCCACGGCCGCACGCATCCCGCCACGCGCGTTTTCCAGGCCCTGCGCATCGCCGTGAATCGCGAACTCGAAGCGCTGACCAACGGCCTCGAGCAGTTTTCCCAGCGCCTCGCGCCCGGCGGCCGCCTCGCCGTCATCACCTTCCATTCCCTCGAGGACCGCATCGTCAAAGTCTTCTTCAAGGAGCGCACCACCGCATTCATCGACCGGCCGGAGTGGCCGGAAGCGCGGCCCAATCCCCTGCACATTTTCAAAGCCATCACCGGCAAGCCTGTTGTCGCCAGCGACGCCGAGCAACGGGCCAATCCGCGCTCCCGCAGCGCGAAACTCCGCGTCGTCGAAAGGTTACCCTATGTCCAGCGCTAACCGCCGCCGTCACGCCAACGCCATCCCCATCGCGTCGTTCGTTACCTGGGTCTTTATCGGTATTTTCGCCGCCGGAGGCGGGCTCGCTTACGTCTGGTGCAAGAACCAGCTCTACACCACGGGCACGGAGATCAAGTCGCTCGAGCGCGAACTCGTCGACCTCAAGAACAAGAACGAAGTGGCGCAAAGCAAGATCGCCCAGCTTTCTTCCACAGCCAAGCTCCAGGAACGGTACGACACCAACTACATCAAGCTGGTGCCGATCACCAACGATCACATCACCGTCCTGAGCAATGCTCCCGTGGCGCCCAATTCGGGTGAACTGCGCCCCGTCTCCAACGAAAGGACGCACGAGTGAACTCCACAGCCCAAAAGCGCGCACTAGTCACCTGCTTTGCGCTGGCCGGCTGCTTCACCGTCTTCTCGTTCCGGCTCGTCAATCTCCAAGTCACCAAGCACGACGAGTATGCGGCCCAGGCGGCGGCGAATCACGTCATGCGCCAGACGATCACGGCACGGCGTGGATTGATCCAGGACATCCACGGCGAATCGCTCGCCCAGAACGAGCCGGTGCGTACCGTGGTGGCCGATGCCACCTTGATCAGCGACCGCAACGCGATGGCGGAATTGATCTCCACCGCGCTCAAGATGCCGCACCCGCAGGTGATGGAGAAGCTCAACCGCGAAGTCTACTCCCAGGCGCTGAAGAAGAATGTGCCGGTGCCCTATATCGTCCTGAAAAAGGAAGTGCCGGACAATGTGGCCTCCGAGCTCGCGGCCCAGCTCGAGAAGCGCAGGATGCGCGGCGTCTATTTCGAACCGGGCTCCACGCGCGTCTACCCGAACGAACAGATGCTCTGCCACATCCTCGGCTACGTGAATGGCGCGAATGTCGGCGTCGACGGCGTCGAGCGCACGATGGAGGATTTCCTCCGCGGACACGACGGTTTCCGCTACTCGGAGCGCGACCGCACGGGCCGGGAGATCGTCCCCTACCGCGGCCAGGAGAAGGAAGCGCGCAACGGCAACAACGTGCGCCTGTGCATCGACATGGGCCTGCAAAACATCGTCGAGATGGAGATCGAGGCGGCCTACAAGCAGTTCCGCCCGAAGAGCGCCACCATCATCCTCATGCAGCCGAAGACCGGCGAAATCCTCGCGCTGGCCAATCGCCCGAACTTCAATCTCAACGTGCAGGAGAACGTGCCGGAGGACCACCGCCGCAACCGCGCCGTCTCGGACATCCTGGAGCCGGGCTCGACTTTCAAAGTCGTCACGGCCGCCGCCGCGCTCAGCGAAAAACTGGTGCAGCCGCAGACGATGATCAATTGCGAGAACGGTTACTTCGCCGCGGTGAAGCTCCACGATCACCACCCGTATCCCGACCTCAGCGTCCACGACATCCTCGTCAAATCGAGCAACATCGGCGTGGCCAAGCTGGCCATGCAGCTCGGCGACCAGAAGTTCTACGAGTACGTGCGGCGCTTCGGTTTTGGCGAACGCACCGGCGTCAATCTCCCCGGCGAGGTCGGCGGCATCGTCCACCCGCCGCATAAATGGAGCAAGATTTCCATCACGCGCATGCCGATGGGCCAGGAAGTCAGCGCCACCCCGTTGCAAGTGGCCGCCGCGATGTGCGCCATCGCCAATGGCGGCCACCTCATGATGCCGCAGATCATTCACGACATCACCGACGACCAGGGCCACGTGCTCACCCAGTTCCCGCCGCAGGAAGTCCGCACCGTCGCTTCCAAGAAGGCGACCGATGCCGTGCGCGACGCGCTGGTGGAAGTCGTCAGCCCGCGCGGCACCGCCACGCTGGCCCAGGTGATGGGTTACAAAGTGGCCGGCAAGACGGGCACGGCGCAAAAGCTCGATGCCGATGGCCACTACAGTCACGACCATTACGTGACCTCCTTCGTCGGCTTCATGCCGGCGGAAGATCCGGCCTTTGTCGCCCTGGTCCTGATCGACGACCCGCAGGTTTCCCACGACAAGAATTACGGCGGCATGGTGGCGGCCCCGGTCTTCTCGCGCATCGGCGAAAAAGCCGCCCGCTACCTGAACCTCAAGGCCACCGAGGTGGTCCCCACCGGCAGTGTCATGGCCCGGCAAAGCACCGGCGATTTCCGCGATCAATGAAACTCGACGCGCTCCTCTCCCAAGTTTCGACGGTAAAGGTGGATGGCCCGACTGACCGGGACATCACCAACCTGACCTACGACTCCCGCCGCGTGAAGCCGGGCACGCTGTTCTTTGCGCTCAAGGGCGAAAAGGTGGACGGCTCGGTCTTCATCGACGCCGCCATTGCCGCAGGCGCGGAAGCCATCGTGAGCGAGAACGCGTCGATCAAGACACGGGCAACGAATATCGTCGTGGCCGATGCGCGCAACGCCATGGCGGACTGCGCCGCCGCCTACTTTCAGCACCCCGCGCGGGCGTTGAAGATCGCGGGCGTCACCGGCACCAACGGCAAGACCACGACCGCGTTTCTCATCAAACACATTTGCGAAGCGGCGATGCTGCGCTGCGGCCTGCTCGGCACCGTCCGCTATGAAGTCGGCGACCGCGTGCTGCCCGCCGCGCGCACCACTCCCGAGTCCCTCGACGTACACGATCTGCTGTGGCAGATGCGCTCCGCCGGCTGCAAGGCCTGCGCGATGGAAGTGTCCTCGCACGCGCTCATGCAGGCGCGGGTGCGCGGCGTGGAGTTCGACGCCGCGGTCTTCACCAATCTCACCCAGGACCACCTCGACTATCACAAGACGATGGAGGCCTATTTCGAGGCGAAGTCGCGCATGTTCAGCGAGCTCGCCGCGCAGCCGAAGAAAAAGGGCAAGGCCGTCATCAACCTCGACGACCGCTACGGGGCCATGCTGGTGCAGCGCTTTGCGAAGGAAATCCCCGTCGTGACCTACGGCGTCGGCGTGCACGCCGATTTCCGCGCCAGCAATGTGCGCATCGATTTCCACGGCACCAGCTATCAGCTCGACGCCGGCGGCCGGAGCTACCTCGTGCGCCTGCCGCAGATCGGCCAATTCAACGTCTACAATTCCCTGGCCGCGCTCGCCGCGGCGAATGCCATGGGCGTCGATGTGCGCGCCGCCGTGCTCGCCCTGGCCACCGCCACCGCAGTGCCGGGCCGCCTCGAGGCGGTGCCCGCCCAGCGGCAGTTCCGCGTCTTCGTGGATTACGCCCACACCGATGATGCCTTGCTGAACGTCATCAAAACCTGCCGCGAATTGAATCCCGCGCGGCTCATCGTCGTCTTTGGTTGCGGCGGCGATCGCGACAAGACCAAGCGCCCACGCATGGGCGCGGTCGTCGACCAGAACGCCGACTACGCGATCGTGACTTCCGACAACCCACGCAAAGAAGAGCCTCTCGACATCATTGAGGACATCAAGCCCGGCCTGCGCCGCGGCAACTACGAGGTCATCGTCGACCGCCGCGAGGCCATCTTCAAGGCCGTGGCCATGGCCCAGCCACGCGACATCATCCTGATCGCGGGCAAGGGCCACGAAAACTACCAGGAATTTGCCGACCGCACCATGCCGTTCGACGACGTGGCGGTCGCCCGTGAAGCCCTCGATGCCCGGCGGACCGAAGGATAGCCACCATGGACGCCACTCCTTTTGAAAAAATCGCCCTCTGGGCCGGCGGAAAGCTGGCCACCGGCGATCCGCAGGGCACCGCGAGCGTCGTTTGTACCGACTCGCGGGCGCTCAAGGCGGGTGACTTGTTCGTCGCCTTGCGCGGCGATAAATTCGACGGTCACACCTTCGTCGCCGAAGCTTCCAAACGCGGAGCCGCCGGTGCGATCGTCGAAGAATTTCCCGCGGAACTGCCCACCGGCTTCGCCGTCGTGCTGGTCAAGGACACGTTGCAGGCGCTTCAGCTTCTCGCCACGGAATACCGGCGCAGCCTGGATCTGCAGGTCATCGGCCTCACCGGCAGCAACGGCAAGACGAGCACCAAGGACCTCACGGCCGCGGTGCTCGGCGAGAATTTCCAGGTGACCAAGACGGAAGGCAACCTGAACAACCACATCGGCGTCCCTCTCACGCTCTTGCGCGCGCGCGGCGCGGACCAGATGGGCGTTTTCGAAATGGGCATGAATCACGCCGGGGAGATCGCGCCGCTGGCGGCGATGGCCGCGCCGGAAGTCGGCATCATTACCAATGTCGGCATGGCGCACATCGAGTTTCTCGGCAGCAAGGACGCGATCGCCCAGGAAAAGGGCATGCTCGCCGAGGCGTTGCCGCCGAGCGGCACGCTGATTCTGAACGCCAACGACGAGTTTTCCGCCTCCATCGCCGCGCGCACCCGGGCGGATGTCGTGCTGGCCGGAATCGACACCGGCGAAGTCTTCGCGACCAATCTGCGCGTCAGCCCCGCCGGCACCAAGTTCACCCTCAATGCCGATGGCCGCACCGCGGAGGCGGAACTCGCCGTGCCCGGCAAGCACATGGTGAGCAACGCGATGCTCGCCGTCGCCGCCGGCCGTGTTTTCGGTCTCTCGCTCGAGGAATGTGCGGCGGGCCTCACGAAACTGCGCCTCACCAAGGGCCGTCTCGAACAAAAGATGATCCGCGGCATCCAGGTGATCGACGATACCTACAACGCCAATCCCGATTCCGTCGCCGCCGCCCTTCGCACGCTGGCCAGCATGCCAGCGGTGGGCCGCCGCATCGCCGTGCTCGGCCGCATGGGCGAGCTCGGCACCGAGGCGGAGCGCGGGCATCGCATGGTCGGCGAAGTCGCTGCCCAGGTGCATCTCGACAATGTCATCGGCGTCGGCGAAGACGCGCAGTGGATCACCGACGCCGCCTGGCGCGGGGGCGTGGAGAAAGTGGTGCGTGTGGAATCGACCGAAGAGGCGACGAAAGTGCTGCGTGATCTCGCCAAGGCCGGCGACCTCGTCTTAATCAAGGGCAGCCGTTCCGCGCGCATGGAGCGCATCGTGGAGGGCTTGCTCGCGCCATGATCTACTATCTCTACAAACTCTCGCTGCTGCATCCGAACCAGGATTTCTTCCGGGCGCTGAACGTCTTTCAATACATCACGCTGCGCGCCCTCGGCGCAGCGCTGACCGCCTTCCTGCTCTCGCTGATGTGCGGCAACTGGACGATCCGCCGCTTGATCTCGCTCAAGCTCGGCCAGCCGATCCGCACCAAGGAGGAAGTAAACAAGCTCTTCGAATTGCACGGCGCCAAGGCCGGTACACCGACCATGGGCGGCGTGCTGATGCTCGGCGCGGTGATCGTCTCCTCGCTCATCTGGGCGCGCCCGGACAACTCCTTCGTCTGGCTGCTCCTCTTCACCCTGGTCTATTGCGGCGGCCTCGGCTTTTGGGACGATTATCTCAAGGTCAGCAAGAAGAACTCCGCCGGCGTGAGCGAGCGCACCAAGCTCGTGGCGCAGGGCATTCTCGCCATCATCATCACCGTCTTCTTCCTGACCAACCCGAACATCGACGTGCAGGCCCGCTCGCTCTACATGCCGTTTTACAAGGATCCGCTGATCGCCAATCTCGGACTCGTCGGCACGCTGGGTTTCTTCGCCCTCGTCATCATCGGCGCGTCCAACGCGGTCAATCTCACCGATGGCCTTGACGGCCTCGCCGCCGGCTGCACGTGCACTGCCGCCTTCGCTTACTCCATCCTCGCCTATGTCTGCGGGCACGTGAAGGTCGCCTCGTATCTCCAAATCCCCTTCTATCCTCTCGCCGGGGAATTAACCGTCATCTGCATGGCGCTGGTCGGCGCATCGTTCGGTTTCCTCTGGTTCAATTGCCATCCGGCGAAAATGTTCATGGGCGATACCGGCTCGCTGGCCATCGGCGGCATGCTCGGCGTCACGGCCATCTGCACGAAACAGGAAATGCTGCTCGTCGTCGTAGGCGGCGTGTTCGTCATCGAGGCCGTGTCGGTGCTCATCCAGCGGACCTGGTTCAAGATCACCAAAAAACGCTACGGCGAAGGCCGCCGCGTCTTCCTCATGTCGCCGCTGCATCATCACTTCGAGCTCAAGGGCTGGAAGGAAAACACGGTGATCGTCCGCTTTTGGATCCTTTCCATCATGTTCGCCTTCCTCGGCCTCGCCACCCTCAAACTCCGTTGAATGTGTCTTACGCCCACCAGTCCATCGCCGTTCTCGGCGCGGGTGAAAGCGGTGAATCCGCCGCCCGCCTCCTCCACCAGGAAAATGCCATGGTAACGATCCTCGACACCGCCGAAGAGAACAAGCTGCGCAAGAAAATCGAAGCGCTCGGCGCGGAAGGCATCCGCGTCATCGCCGGCCTCGCCGCCGAGCACGAGAGCACGCACAGCCGTTATGACGCCGTGATCCTCAGCCCCGGCATCGATCCCGCCGTGCCGCTGGTGCAAAACTTCATCAAGCGCCGCATCGAGATGATCGGCGAACTCGAGCTCGCCTACGAGATGTGCAAGTGCCCGATCATCGGCATCACCGGCACGAACGGCAAAACCACGACCACCCAGCTCGTGGAAAAAATGCTCAACGCCTGCGGCGTCAAGACGGTCGCTTGCGGCAACATCGGGCCAGCCTTTTCCGCCAAGGTGCGCGAGAGCGCCCGCCTCGACGTCATGACCGTGGAAATCAGCTCGTTCCAGCTCGAGACCGTGCGCCGCTTTCACTGCCAGACTTCGGTGTGGCTCGGTTTCGCGCCCGATCACCTCGACCGCTATCACTCGATGGAAGAGTACTACGCGGCGAAGATTCGCATCTTCGAAAACCAGACCGCAGACGACTGGGCGATCGTCAACTACCGCGACAAGCTCCCGCCCTTGCAGGCGCAGAAGATCACCTTCAGCGCGTACGTCTCCGACGGCGACTTCGACCTGCGCAACGGCGTCATCCATTTCCGCGGCGTGCCCGTGCTGGCCATGGCCGAGACGAACCTGCGCGGCTCGCACAATGCGGAGAACCTCATGGCCACGCTCGGCGTCGGCTTCGTGCGCGGGCTGAGCTTTGCGCAGATGGTTCCGCCCTTGCGCGAATACAAGCCGCTGCCGCACCGCTGCGAAATCCTGCGCACCGTGAATGGTGTCGAGTGGGTGAACGATTCCAAGGGCACGAATCCCGATTCCGTCGAGAAAGCGCTGCACTCCGAGACGCGCCGCGTGGTCCTGATCGCGGGCGGCAAGGACAAGGGCTTCGAATACGACCTGCTCACCGATCTCGTCGCCGCGCGCTGCCGCGCGGTGGTGGTGATGGGCGAGATGGCCGACCGTATCGAGGCCATCTGGAAAGCGCGCCTGCCCGTCTCCAATGCCGGGCGCTCGCTGGAAAAAGCGGTCGAGCTGGCGCACAGCCTCGCCCAGCCCGGCGATGTGGTTCTTTTCAGTCCTGGTACTTCGTCCTTCGACATGTTTAAAAATTACGCCGACCGCGGAAACCAGTTCCGCGCCTTGGTCCAAGCTCTACCTGCCTAAAAATGAAAACGCCTAAATTCTTCAGCAAACTCTCCGCTGTCCTTACACCGCGCCCGAAGAAAAAACTGCAAGCCACGGCCGCGCGCGCTGCACGCCGCTCGGCGGACGATTACGACGAGGAAGAGCCGACGACCAATCTCTCCAGCGCATTCGTCGTGGTGCTCATCCTGCACGTGGTCGCGGTGGGCGGCATCTACGCCTTCAACAGCATCAAGCAATCGCGTAAGGGCCACGAGCCGATCGTCGCGCCGATCGAGCAGACCGCACCCGCGCTGCAGCAAAAGTCCCTCGCGCAGAATGACACCCCGGCGAGCGCAGCGACGACGGCGCATGCGGCCGCAGCCGCGGCTCATTCCACGGAGACCGCACCCGTGCCCGCGGTCGCTCCCGCCAGGCCCGAGACCGGCCATCAATACCAGGTCAAAGCCGGCGACAACCTGACCAAGGTCGCCTTCGCCTACGGCGTGACACCGGCCCAGATCATGGAGGCCAATCACCTCAAGGAAGGTGCCGTGCTGCACCAAGGCCAGACGCTGACCATTCCGGCGGCGAAGACGACGGACAAGACCGCGGACGCAAAAAAGACCGGCGCCACGCCGAAGCAAGCCGATGTCCCACCCACCACCACCACGCCCGGATTCTACACCGTGAAGAAAGGCGATACGCTGACTTCCATCGCGCGCAACTACGGCCTCACCACGGAGGAATTGGTGAAGGCCAACAAGATTACCGATCCCAAGAAATTGCAACTGGGTCAAACGTTGAAAGTGCCGCCGCGCAAGAGTTGAGCCGCCGTTGAACGCGCACCGCACCAGTGTTTATCTTCTAGTCGTTACGGTCATTGGCCTGATCGTGCTCGGCCTTGTGATGCTGTCGAGCACGTCCGCCTACGCGCCCGAGAGCCACGGCAGCGCGATGTTTTTGCTCAAGCGCCAGGTGGTGTGGCTCGGCATCGGGATGGTCGTGTGCGCCATGGCGGCGGCGCTCGATTACCACCATCTGCAAAAGACGTGGTGGATCTGGTTCCTGCTCTCGGTCTTCCTCCTCGCGCTGTGTTTCGTGCCGCACATCTGCCATCGCATCAACGGCTCGCGCCGCTGGATCAATATCGGCGTGACGTTTCAGCCCTCGGAATTTGCCAAGCTCGCGGCGGTCGTGACGGTGGCGTGGTGGTTCGCGCGCGACGAAGCGTACTCGCGGCAGTTCCTGCGGGGCTTTGTGGCGCCGCTCGTCGCCTCGGGCGTCCTCATGGGCCTCATCGCCCCGGAAGTGGACATGGGCACCACGGCGCTCATCGGCACGACCACCTTTTTGCTCATGTTCATCGCCGGCACGCGACTCGTTTATCTCGTGCCGACCGTTGCTTCGGGCTTCGTGGCGCTGATCTTCGTGGCGTTGAAAATGCCGCAACGCTTCGGCCGCATGATGGCGTTCATGTATCCGGAAAAATATCCCACGGAGGCGTATCAGACCGTGCAGGGTTTGATCGCGCTCGGCTCCGGCGGCGTGGAGGGCCTGGGCCTCGGCAACGGCCGGCAGAAGATGATGTATCTGCCCTTCGCGCACACCGACTTCATCTTCCCCGTGGTGGGCGAGGAGCTCGGCCTGCGCATCACGCTCGTGGTCGTTTTCACTTACATCGTCTTCATTCTCTGCGGCGCGATCATCGCCATGCGGGCGCGGGATCGTTTTGGCATGTTGCTGGGCTTCGGCATCGTCGTGATCATTGCGCTGCAGGCGGCGGTGAATATCGGCGTGACCACCGCGCTCCTGCCGAACAAGGGGTTGCCCCTGCCCTTCATCAGCTACGGCGGCTCGAATCTCGTTTTTTGTCTGCTCGGCGTGGGCATCTTGATCAATATCTACCGCCAGGGTCTCAATGAGCAGGATGATCAAAAAAACAGTGTTGTCATGCGCGCTCGCACGCGCAATGCCCGGCGCGTCGTGCGCCTCTAAACTATGAATTTCGTTATCGCAGCCGGCGGAACAGGCGGACACCTGTTTCCGGGTCTCGCCGTGGGAGAAGTCCTGATCGCCCGCGGCCATCGCGTGATGCTGATCATCTCGGAGAAGGAGATCGACTCGCTGGCCACACAGGGCCGCAGCGACTTCCGCATCGAGCGCGTGCCGGGCGTGGGGCTGCAAAGCAAATCGCCCCTCGCGATCTTGAAGTTCATCCTGAAATTCCGCGCCGGCCTGGCGCAGGTGAAGGCGCTCTATCGCGACTTCGCGCCGCAGGCCGTGATCGGCATGGGCGGGTTTACCTCCACCGCGCCGTTGCTGGCCGGGCGGGCACGGAAAATCCCCACTTTCGTTCACGAATCGAACGCCATCCCCGGCAAGTCCAACAAGCTCAACGGCCGCATCGTCACGCGTGTGCTGCTCGGCTTCGAGGAGTGCGCGCAATTCTTCCCGGCGGGCAAATGCACCGTCACCGGCACGCCGATCCGCACTTCGCTGGCCACGCGTCTCGACAAGACCGAGGCGCTGGCCGCGTTCGGGCTCACGCCGGGCAAACAGACGTTGCTCGTCATGGGCGGCAGCCAGGGGGCGCACGGGATCAATCAATCGCTGAGCAACGCCCTGCCCCAACTGGCCAAATACGCCTTGCAGGTCATTCACCTCACCGGCAAGCAGGACGAAGTGATGATGCGCGAGAGCTATGCCAGGGCGGGCATTACCGCCTTCGCCGCGGCTTTTCATCATCGCATGGAGGCGGCCTACAGCGCCGCGGATTTCGCCATTTCGCGCAGCGGCGCGGCGAGCCTCACGGAGCTTTCGCACTTCGCGCTGCCCAGCATTCTCATCCCTTATCCCTTCGCGGCGGAAGATCACCAAACTTTCAACGCGAATATCTTTGAAAGAGCAGGTGCGGCGACGCTATTAAAGGAGCGCGAAACCAGCGGTGAAACGCTCGCCAAAAAACTCCTCTGGTTTCTCGAAGATCCGCAACGGCTTTCCGATATGTCGGCGCGCAGCGCAAGCCTCGCGCCGCAGCAAGCCGCCGAGCGGGTCGCAGACACCATCCTCAACTCTTGCGCATAATGGACACGGGCCAAATCCTTGCAGACATCCTCGTCGGCGGTGAACTGAAAGTTCACCTCATCGGCGTGGCCGGTTCCGGCATGAGCGGCATCGCCGGACTGCTGGTCGCACTCGGGCATCACGTGAGCGGCTCGGACAAGGCGCGCAACATCGAGATCGATCGGCTGGAAAAGCTGGGCCTGCGTTTTTACCTCGGGCAGGACGCGGCGAACATCTCCGACGCCGACCTCATCATCTTTTCCTCGGCCATTCGTCCGGGCAACGTGGAGTACGACGAAGCGATCCGCACGAACCGCAACATGGTGCGCCGCGCCGATGCGCTCGCCGCGATCCTCAATTGCAAAAAGGGTATCGTGGTCTGCGGCATGCACGGCAAGACCACGACGTCGTCGATGGCCGCGCATGCGCTCAAGGTCGGCGGGCTGTGCCCGTCGCACTATGTGGGCGCGGAGATCCCGATTCTCGGCACCAATGCGAACTGGGATTCGCGCGGGGAATTCTTCGTGGCCGAGGGTGATGAGAGCGACGGCACGCTGGCCTTCTATCATCCCGAGCACGCCATCGTGTTGAACATCGAGGAAGAGCATCTCGATTATTACGCGGACCTCGCGGCGATCGAGGTGGTGTTCAACCAATTGCTCTCGCAGACGCGCGGCAAGGTGATCTTCAACGCCGACGACGCGAACGCCACGCGCCTGTGCAGCCCGCATCCCGGCGCCGTTTCCTACGGGGAATCGCACACCGCTTTCTATCGTTTCGACGATGTGCACACGAAGGACTTCCAGTCGCACTTCCGCGTTTTGCGCGGCGGGGAACCGCTCGGTGCGATCACGCTCAACGTGCCCGGCCGGCATAATGTCAGTAATTCCGTCGGGGTCGTGGCGCTGGCCACGGAACTCGGCGTGCCTTTCGCGAAGATCGCCGAGGCGCTGGAGTCGTTCCGCGGCGCGCGGCGCCGGTTTGAGATCAAGTATCGCAGCGACCGCTACATGGTGGTGGACGATTACGGCCATCATCCCAGCGAGGTGAAAGCCACGCTCGCCACCGCGAAGAATACCGGCCGCAAGCGCGTGCTCTGCATGTTCCAGCCGCACCGCTATTCACGCACGCTCAAGCTCAAGGAGGAATTCGGTCGCGCGTTCCATCATGCGGACGTGGCGATCATTGCCGATGTCTATCCCGCCAGCGAGCTGCCGATCGAAGGCGTGAGCGGCCAGACCATCGTGGACGAAATGGTGCGCGAAGGCCACGAGGCCGCGAGCTTTCAGCCGGACCGCAAGAGGATCGCGCTCGAGATCGGCCGCGCGCTCGAGCCCGGCGATGTGATCATCAGCCTCGGCGCGGGCAACATTCATGAAGCGGGCACGATCCTCGCCCGGGACGTGAAGCAGCTCGACGAGTTGCAGACCGTGATGGGCCACGGCTCGATCAAGCTCTACGAGCCGCTTTCCAAGCACACCACGATGCGCGTGGGCGGACCGGCGCAGTTTTGGGCCGAGCCCGAAACCGAGGAGGCCTTCGCGCGCCTCGTGCGTTTTTGCACGCTCAACGAACTCCCGATTTTCGTCATGGGCCGCGGCTCGAATCTGCTCGTGCGCGATGGTGGCATCCGCGGCGTGGTCGTGCATCTGTCGCGCGGCGAATTCAAGAAGATCGAAGTGCGCGACGGCAAGATCCAGGCAGGCGTGGGCGTAAAGCAGAAGGAACTCGCCTACGCCGCGCGCGACGCCGAGATCGGCGGCTTTGAATGGCTCGAAGGCATTCCCGGCAACGTCGGCGGCGCCTTGCGCATGAATGCCGGCGCGATGGGCGGGGAAACCTTCCGCCAGGTAGTCAGCGTGCGCTTCATCGATCCGCACGGCAATTTTCACATGAAGACGCCCGCGGAAATGGATGTCCACTATCGCCACTGCGGCACCCTGGACAAAAACTACGCGGTGTCCGCGACCTTCGTCGGCCAGCCCGGCAACGCGGAGCAAATCGAGAAATTGCTCGAAGCCTCCACGCAGAAGCGCCGCACCAGCCAGCCTCGCGAATCGAGCGCCGGTTGCATCTTCAAGAACCCTGAGCAGTGCCCCGCGGGCAAGCTCGTCGACGAGCTCGGTCTCAAGGGCGCGCGCATCGGCGGCGCCAAGGTTTCCGAGGTCCACGGCAATTTCATCGTCAACGACGGCCACGCCACTGCCACGGACGTGCTCGCCATGATCGACAAGGTCAAGGAAGTCGCGCTCCGCGAGCGCGGCATCAAGCTCGAGACCGAAGTGCAGATCGTCGGCGAAGAGAAAGGGATCCATGACTGATCCTCAAAATCTGCAAGAACCGTCCCGCGACGCCCGTATGCGTCAGAATGACCAATCGAATTCATCCCGTGTCCATTGACCTGAAAAACAAGAAGATCGCCGTGCTCATGGGCGGCCCTGGCTCCGAGCGTAAAGTCTCCCTCGCCTCCGGCGCGGGCGTCGCCAAAGCCTTGCGCTCGCTCGGCGCGGACGTGACTGAAGTGGACGTCAACGGCCCCGATTTCGTCGTGCCCACCGGGACCGACATCGCTTTCAACGTCATCCACGGCACCTTCGGCGAAGACGGGCAACTCCAGCGCATCCTCGAATCGCGCGGCATTCCCTACACCGGCGAAGGCGTCGCCGGCAGCGAACTCGCCATCGACAAGATCGCGACGAAGAAGCGCTTCCAGGAACGCGATGTTCCCACTGCTGGATTCGAAATCCTCCGCGATGGCGCCATGCCCGCCCTGCCGTTGCCCTACGTCGTCAAAGCGCCGCGCGAAGGCTCCAGCGTGGGTGTTTTCATCGTGCACGAGGAAGCCAAGGTCGCCGCGACCATGGAAGAAGCGTGGGGCTACGGCAACGAACTGCTCGTCGAAGCCTTCGTCGATGGGCGCGAATTGACCGTCGGCGTCGTGGGCGACCTGGCCTTGCCGATCATCGAGATCGAGGTCTCCAAGGACTTCTACAATTTCGACAACAAGTATCCGTTCCTGAATCCGAATGCGGGCGGCTCGGCCAATCACACGTGCCCGGCGAAGATCAGCGACGCACTCACGCGGCGCGTGCAGGAAGTGGCCCTCGCCGCCGCCCGTGCGATCGATCTGGAAACGTATTGCCGCGTCGACGTCCTGCTCACCGACGCCGGCGAGCCGTCCGTCCTCGAGATCAATACCATTCCCGGCATGACGCAGGTCAGCCTGCTGCCCGAAGCCGCCGCCGCCGCGGGCATCAGCTACGCCGAGCTGTGCGCCCGCGTCATCGAGCTCTCCCTCACCCACCGCCGCACATGAAGCCACCCGCCAACAAGCGCATCTCCAATCCGCGCCAGCGCAAGCAGCAGCATCTGCTCGACGTGAAGCTACGCGCGAGCACCGAACGCTCGCGCCGCTTCCGCGCCGTCAGCGGTTTCATCTTCAAGACGATCATCTTCGTCGGCCTCGGTGTGGGCGCGTGGATCGGCGGCAAGGAAGCGCTGCGCCGTTTCGTGTGGGAAAATCCCGACTACTACTTGCGGGAGATCAACTTCGCGACCGACGGCGCGCTCACCCGCGAGCAAGTTGTCACCGCCGCGAATATCGTCGAGGACCGCAACATCTTCACCCTGGACCTCGGCCATGCCCGCGCGGCCATCGAGGCCATGCCGCAGGTGGAGAGCGCGATCGTGCAACGCGTGTTGCCGAATCGCGTCAACATCACGATCACCGAGCGCCGTCCCATCGCCTGGGTCGCGGCCAAGGGCGATGAAGACCCCAGTTCCTCGGAGCGCTCCTTTCTCATCGATGCCCGCGGCATCGTCCTGCGCAGCCGCGTGCTCCTGCCGGAATACTATCACCTGCCGATCATCACCGGCTTCGAGACGGAAAATCTCGTCCCCGGCAAGCGCGTGAACGTCCTCGAGATGCAATCCGCGCTCGAACTGATCCGGCTCAACTCCGACAGCACGCGCTTCCAGGCGCGCAACATCGACCTCTCCAAGGGCTACTGCCTGGTCGTCACCGACCAGCGCCACGCGAAGATCACCTTCGGTCTCGACCGCCTCGACAAGCAGTTGGAGCATCTCTACCGCTGCATCGAACGGGCGACCGCCGACCACAAGGAGTTGCAAACCGTGAACCTCATCGTGGAGCGGAATATCCCCGTCACCTTTTACGATCCCGAAGCCGATGCCGCAGCCGCGGCCGCCGCGGAAGCCATGCCTCCCAAACCGGCCAAGCCCGAGGACAAAGGTTCCTCCAAGTCGCCCACCGAGGTGCGCCGGGCCGAACCCGCCGCACCGAAACCGTCGCCGAAGGCCTCCACTCCGTCATCTCGATCTTCCACTCCGCCTCGTGCCAGCACGGGCAACCAATCCCTGAAAAAACCCTTCCGTCTGAATCCCTGATGGCTCGTGATAACATAGTTGTCGGACTCGAAATTGGCACCTCCAAGGTCTGCGTCGTTGTCGGCGAGACCCGGGGTGACGGGACGATTCGCATTCTCGGCGTCGGCCAGGCGCCGTCGCGCGGCGTGCGCAAAGGCGAGATCGTGGACTTCGAAACCGCCGGGAAATGCATCCGCGAAGCGCTCGTCGATGCCGAGGAGAAGAGCGATGTCATGATCGGCAGCGTCTACCTCGGCGTCACCGGCAGCCACATCACGGGCTTCAACAACCGCGGCGCCGTGAACATCCCCGAGGAGCGCGACGAGATCTGCGAGGAGGA
The DNA here is from genome assembly GCF_040003245.1 of Chthoniobacter sp. Taxonomy (NCBI): domain Bacteria; kingdom Pseudomonadati; phylum Verrucomicrobiota; class Spartobacteria; order Chthoniobacterales; family Chthoniobacteraceae; genus Chthoniobacter; species Chthoniobacter sp. The sequence continues at coordinate 12,878 of NZ_JBDUCX010000061.1, read as the reverse complement.
TTTCGAGGACGTGCAATCCAGCGCCCGCGAAGTCAGCATCCCCGCGCCGAACATGTTCGTACACTCGCTGTTGCAGCATTACTACGTCGACGGTCAGGACGGCGTGCTCAATCCCATCGGCATGCTCGGCCGCAAACTGGAGGCGGATTTTCACATCATCCACGGCGTGGCCACGCGGATCAAAAACAGCGTGCGTTGCGTGAAGGAAGTGGGCCCCGAAGTACTCGACGTCGTCTTCAATCCCCTCGCCACCGCGCAGGTCCTGCTCGATCAAAACCAAAAGAGCCTCGGCGCGCTGGTCGTCGATTTCGGCGGCGGCACCATCGATTATCTCGTCTATGCCGACGGCGCCGTACAGCAGAGCGGCTCGCTGGCCATCGGCGGCGATCACATCACGAATGACATTTCCCTCGGCCTGCGCATCCCGATGGCCAAGGCCGAGCGGCTCAAGGTCGAGGAAGGCAGCGTGATCCTTGGCAACGCACGCCCCGGCGAAACCATTACCCTCAAGGACGAGACCGGATTCGCCGGCAAGGAAGTCGAGCGTGAGATGCTCAACACCATCATCCATTGCCGCGTGCGCGAAGCCTTTGAACTGCTCAAGAAACAGCTCGAGGAAGAAGCCAATCTGCCCTTCCTCGGCGCGGGCGTCATGCTCACCGGTGGGTGCAGCCTGCTCAAGGGCATCAACCATCTCGCCGAGGAGATCTTCGGCATGCCGGTGCACGTCACCCATGCACAGACGGTCTCCGGCCTCACTTCCGCCTTCGAGAATCCGCAGTTCTCCACCGCCATCGGCCTCATCAAGTATGCCGATGCCATGCAGCCCGAACGGCCCGCCGGCCTCTTCGGCCGCCTGCGCAAAAAGCTCTCTTTCTTCGGCCTGTGGTGATGCAATGCCCCGCCTAAACTAAACCGCCATGATTCAAGTGCACCGGAATTCCGCCTCTACGCATGATGTCCGCATCAAGGTCGTCGGTCTCGGTGGCGCCGGCGGCAACGTGCTCGACCGCCTGTTGCTCGACGGCATGCACGACGCGGAACTCGTCGCCCTCAACACCGACGCGCAGGCGCTGACCGCTTCCGTGGTCGAGCGCAAGGTGCAGCTCGGCCGCACCACCACCCGCGGCCTTGGCGCGGGCGGCGATCCCGAGATCGGCTACACCGCCGTGGAGGAAGGCGTGGACGAAATCCGCCAGGCCATCGAGGGCGCGCAAGTCATCTTCCTGTGTGTGGGTCTCGGCGGCGGCACCGGCTCCGGCGGCGCGCGCATCGTCGCCTCACTCGCCCGCGAGCAAAAGGCCCTCGTCGTCGCCTTCGCCACGCTCCCCTTCGCCTTCGAGGGCAAGCGCCGCCGCGCCCAGGCCGACGAAGCGCTCGCCGCGCTCCAGCGCTATTCCGACGTCGTCATCCATTTCGACAACGACCGCATGGGCGACGCCGTCGCCCCGCTTGCCGGCATCCACGAAGCGTTCACCACCGCGGACCAGACGCTCAGCCAGAGCATCCGCGCCATCGCCCGGGTCGTGCGCCAGCGCGGGCTGGTGCACATTGGCTTCGACGACCTGACCACTGCCCTGCGCGGCTCGGGCGAAGCCGGCGCACATTGCATCTTCGGCTACGGCGAGGCCGACGGCGACAACCGCGCGCACGACGCCCTCACCCGCGCGCTAAAAAGCCCGCTGATGGACAAAGGCCGCATGCTCGAGGACGCCCGCAACATCCTCATCAACGTCGCCGGCGGTCCGTCCATGACGCTGAACGAAGTGCAAATCCTGATGGAGGAACTCAACCGTCACATCAGCGACCAGACCCGCCTGCTTTTCGGCGCCGCCGTCGATTCCACGCTTGGCCAGAAAATCAGCGTCACCATCCTCAGCGCCCTGCAGGGCGAAGTCCCCGCGCCGGCCGTCGAGGTGCGCTCGCGTCCCGACACCCGCGTCGAAAGCTCACCCGCCTCCGTCGCCCCTACTCCCGTCGTCCGCCGGCCCCCGCCCGTCATCGAACCCGTCGTCGTCATCGCACCCATCCCGGAGCCGGAACAGATCCCCGAACCCCGGCGCGCCCCCGCACCTCGACGCGCCCCGGAACCCGAGCCCGAGGCCGAACCCGTCCTGGTCGAAGCCGCCGCCCCGGCCGCCGCCGAAATCGCCGCCGAAGCCGAACCCTTCTTCGCCGAGCCCACCCCGGAACCCGAGCCGGTGCGCGCAGCCGCTCCCAAACAAGCCAAGCCCAAGCCCGTCCAGGCCAAACAGGAGCAAATGCAATTCGAACCTGTCGCCCGTGGCCGCTTTGAAAAAAGCGAGCCCACCATCGTCGACGGCCAGGACCTCGACGTCCCCACCTTCCTCCGCCGGAACGTGAAGGTGAAATAAGGGAAGCTACCTTTGGCACTTTCCACTCAATAGTCTCTGGAGACTGTAGTTCCGTATCGGATTAGACTCTCCGCCTGCGCCCACCAGCTCGGGAGTCTATTCTGATGGAGCAATGCATCGAGATTATCCACTTGCTCCTCCGGAGCAAAAATCTCGACTGTCGATTGGTTCCGCTTCACGTCTACTTTCATTTCTTCGTAGAAGGTGAGGCTGCCCAGTAGGTATTGGGTAAGATCTTTCTCGGGCATGATTTCAAAAAAATCCGGATACATCCTGTAGGTTACTCGCCGAAAACGCCTACTCGTGCCGAGGGCCGGCACCGCCACCAAATCGTGTCCAATCACTTCGCAAGTTGAGTCGGCAAGGCCACCAACGTATTTGACCAACTCCACCAGCGGTATTGACGTTAAATGGAGAGTGATCTTTCCCCCTGGATGCAAATCCGGTGGTGGATTAAGCAAGCCGTGGAAATGCCGTGCCGCACTGCGATCCGCAAAAACGCGCGCGCGCAATTCTGGATGGCCCATGGCATGCACTTTCTCCACGAGAAGCTGCACTGCCTCATCAAGAGTCGCGTCTCTAACCTCAAAGGAGTCAATCACGAGGTATTTTAAGGTTTTCTCCTCGCGCTCTAATCGGCGCTCGTCGAAATCCCGGTAGCCAAACGCAACCACGACCAAAAAGAGCGCCACGAAGACAATGGAAAGGATGCGTTTCGTGCGAGCCTGCATGACTGGGGGAAACCGAACCGAACGAATCCAAGAATAGCAGTCGGCCATTCCACTTTGGAAGCTCCTTCCGCGAACCCGTCCTGGTCGAAGAAGTAGCGTTCCCACCCGTCATCCTGCTTCCGCGACTCCTGATTTTCAGGCGAGCAGAGCAAATTTTCCGCAATGGAGCCAATGGAACCAATGGAGCAATGCACATTTTGCCCCGTGTCATGCGATACTGGCCGGCATGAGCTCCGAAGACCCCGCTATCCCTGGCCACGGCCAGACGCCCCCTTCTCAGCGGTCATCCGCCAACAACTCGATGGGCGTCTCGCCGCCGAGTGAACGCAGCCAGCGCTTCGTGAAATGAGTCAATCCCCCGTCCGATGCCGGAGGCATCCCAGCGCCCATAGCCGGTGGTCGAGCGAAGCGACACCACCGGAAATGATGCGGCAACAGTTCACCCAACGGGGTGGCAGCCCTTGCCCGAATCAAGCCGAATCAAGCCGAATCAAGGTAATCAAGGTGCGAAAAATTTGGCGGCGCTACCCGGAGAACCGCGTCTCAAGGCCGGTGCAAATCAAAGGAGTCCCGGGCCAAGATGAGAGGTCGATTTAAGGTGCCTTAAGCCCTCTTAAGCCGATTTAAGGTGCGAGATTTTTAAAATGGCGGCCGCGAGCGCAAACCAGAACCGAATCAACCGACGATGCGACCCGTGCGTTCTCCTTCCTCACATCCTCTCCGCGCCTCCGCGCCTCGGCGGTTCAACCCCAAACCACCCCGATTTCACCACTCCGGGTACTTGACCCTTGTCCCAAGGCCCCCGTTTGCTATTACCAGTAGTATGTCTTCTACTAAGCGATTCCGTCCGGGCGTTCTTTTTGGTGACGAAGTCAAAGAACTGCTCGATTACGCCAAGGCCAATGAGTTCGCCATGCCGGCGATCAATTGCATCGGAACCGGCACCGTCAACGCCGCGCTCGCCGCCGCTCGCGAGGTCAACTCGCCCACCATGATCCAGTTCTCGAATGGTGGAGCGCAATTCTTCATCGGCAAGCACATCCCGAAGGAAAACCAGAATGGCCCGATCCTCGGCGGCATCGCCGGGGCGCATTATGTGGACGCCGCGGCCAAGGCCTACGGCGTGCCCGTCATCCTCAATACCGACCACTGCGCAAAGAAGCTGCTCCCGTGGGTGGACGGCCTGCTCGCCGCCAGCGAAGAGCAATTCGCCAAGACCGGCAAGCCGCTCTACAGCTCGCACATGCTCGACCTCTCCGAGGAGCCGTTGCATGAGAACCTCGAGATCTGCGCAAAGTATCTCGCCCGCATGGCCAAGATGGGCATCACGCTCGAGATCGAACTCGGCGTCACCGGCGGCGAGGAAGACGGCGTGGACAATTCCGGCGTCCATGAATCGAAGCTCTACACCCAACCCGAGGAAGTCGCCGAAGCCTACAAGACGCTCGGCGCCGTGAGCCCGAATTTCACCATCGCCGCCGCCTTCGGCAACGTCCACGGCGTCTACAAACCCGGCAACGTGAAGCTCACCCCGAAGATCCTGAAAAACTCGCAGGACTACATCCAGGAGCACTTCAAGACCGGCCCGAAGCCCGTGAATTTCGTCTTCCACGGGGGCTCCGGCTCCACGCGCGAGGAAATCCGCGAGGGCGTGAGCTACGGCGTGATCAAGATGAACATCGACACCGATGTGCAGTGGTCCTTCTGGGACGGCGTCCGCGAGTACGAGGCCAAGAACCACGACTACCTGCAAGGCCAGATCGGCAACCCCAAGGGCGCCGACGCCCCGAACAAGAAGCAGTACGACCCGCGCATCTGGCTCGGCGCCGCCGAGGACGCCGCCACCAAGCGCCTGCTCACCACCTTCGAAGACCTCAACAACATCAACCGCAACGCGTAACGCGAATCGTTCCAAAAAGACCCGTCATTTACTGAAGCCCGATGTCTCGGACATCCGCGGGCATCAGCCATGCGGGAGCTTTCCTCCGCTCTCGCCAAGCCGCTCGTCGTCCCATTATCCTCTCACCCATGAAGAACCTCCGACTCCTCCCCTTGGTCGTCGCCCTTGCGATCTCATCCATGTCCGCCGTGGCCGCGGACAACACCCCGTCGCTCCCGATCGACCAGGCGTTGAAGATCGCCCAGGACCATTTGCAAAAAGTGGGAGCCGATCGCGCGATCGTCGGCCTCGTGCTGGAGCAAGCGACTTTCAAGTCGACCTACTGGTATGCGAAGTGGTCCTCGCCCATCGATGACGGCCCGCGCAAGGAAATCGGCCTGCGCATCGACATGGACGGCACCATCACGCGCTTCATCACTGGTCCCGGCGGCGGCCACGAGCCCCCTGCCGGCCAGCGCCCGGTCGGCGCGCGGAGCATGCGCTAGTCTCACCGCGAGGAAAGCCCCGCGCCTTCGTGGAGTTCTTTGCCCCGGCCAAGGTCAACCTTTCGCTCCGCGTCCTGCGGCGGCGCGAGGATGGCTTTCACGAAATCGAGAGCCTGCTCTGCCCGCTCTCGATCTTCGACACGCTCGACCTCTCGCACCGCGAGGAAGCCGGGCTGGAATTTGTCTGTGACGACGCGACGCTCCCCACGAATGACGACAACCTCGTCGTCCGCGCGGCCAAGCTTTTCTGCGAGTCCTGCGGATTCGAGCCGAATCTCCGCATTCAACTGACAAAGCGCATTCCCCACGGCGCCGGCCTCGGCGGCGGCAGCAGCGACGCCGCCACCACCCTCATCGGCCTCAACCGTCTCTTTGAAGCCGAACTATCGCCAGACGCGCTCTCCGCCATGGCCGCGGACCTTGGCTCGGACGTACCATTCTTCATCTACCAATCCGCTGCGATTATCCGCGGCCGTGGTGAATTCGTCGAACCCGTCGCCTTCCCCCATGAGTTGCCGCTCTTCCTCATCAAGCCCCCCTTCGGCGTGCCCACGCCCTGGGCCTACAAGCACTGGCGCGACTCTCGCGAAGTGCCAGGTGTCCGCTACGACGCGCAGGAGTTTTCGTGGGGCACCCTGGTCAATGACCTCGAGCGCCCCGTCTTCGAAAAGTACCTTTTCCTCGCCGATCTCAAAACGTGGCTGCTCGCCCAACCGGAAGTCGCCGGCGCCCTCATGTCCGGCTCCGGCGCCACGGTCTTCGCCCTGCTCCGCGACAAGAGCGGCGCGGAGTCGCTGGCTCCGCGCGTCGCCGCGGAGTTCGGCACCAATTTGTGGTGCTGCCTTTGCGAGACGATCGGCGGGTAGCGTCTCGCTGGCGTAATTGAAAATTGCACCGCCGGGTTTTTGAGTTAGTCTCGTTCCATGAAGTTGACCGCCGTTTTCGTTGCCGCACCGGAGGGCGGTTACACCGCTTTCATCGAGGAAATCCCCGGCGCAATCTCCGAGGGCGACTCGATCGATGAAGCGCGTGAGAATCTCGCGGACGCGCTGCGCATGGTTCTGGAATGCAACGGCGAACTCGCCAGGAAAACGGAACCGACGACGGCAGTGCGCGAAGTGTTTGAACTGGCCGCGATGTGAAGCTGGCGGACCTGGAGCGGCACTTGCGAGCCAACGGCTGTGAGCTTTATCGAGAAGGATCGAGGCATGCCGTGTGGTGGAATCCCGCCAACCGAAAAACGACGGCCGTGCCGCGCCATCGCGAGATCAAAAACCCGACCGCGTGGGCGATCTGCAAGGCACTCGAAATCGAGAAGCCCTGAGGGGCATTGAGGCGCGGACGCTTGCGGCGAAGACTACAGCCCCGCCCGCTCCAGAATCGACGCCACGACTTTCGTCGCCTCGAAATGCTCCGCGGCCACTTCATACGCGGCGCGGCAGTGCATCGCGTAGTCCGCGTTCACCGCGCGCACGGCTTCGGCGATGTCGTCGAGGGTGCGGAATCCGAGCAGCCCGCGTCCCTCGCCGTAGTGCTGGGAGAATCCCGTCTCCTGCGTGATGACCGGGCGGCCACAGGCGAGGTAGCAAGCGGTGCGGTCGCTGAACCAGCCGGTGTTGAGCCGCACGTACTGGTCTTTCGCGACGGTGAATTCGCCCTTGGAATGCTGCATGTAACGCACGTAGGCATCGTGATCGATGCTGATCTCCTGCGGATTGCTCAGCCGCCAGCCGCGCTCCGCGAGTTGCGTGCGCGTCACCTCGTCGCGCAGGTTGGTCGCGAGTTCGAAAGTCTCCCCTGCCCGCTGCGGCGCATCCATGAACCGCAGGAATTCGAGCGCTTTGCTCCACAGATATTTGTCCCCGCGCCACTCGATGTCTTTGCCCTTGGTGTTCCAGTTCGCCACAGTCGTGTAGACGGCGCCCACCGGCGGAGGCGTCACGGCTTTCCAGAAATCGGTGACGATCGGCTGCCGCGTGGGCTGCCAGGGGATGCCGTGCAACGGCACCGGAAAGCGCTCCGAGCCGATATTTTCGCCAAAGGTGAAGACCGCGTGATAGTGCGAAATCGTCTCGCGAATCTTCGCGCCGAGATCGTTGTCGATCAGGCACTGTTCCTTGCCGGGGTCGCTCTCGATATAGATCAGGCACCGGTTCTGCAGCAGGTCCTCGTGCAACTCCTGCTCGCCGCAGACGTTCAGCACCGCGTCCGCCTCGCGGTAGAGTTCGTCGATCCGCGCCCCGCTCAGGCCCGCCGTCGGCCGGTCGTCGAGGTAGCGCGCGCGATATCCCCAGCGATCCTCGAAGCCAAATTGCCGCGCCAGCTTCGGCATGATCTCCGCCGTGTAGCTCCAGTCGGGCACATAGTCGTAGGTGATCGGGTGATACGGATGCGCCGTGGAATCCTCGATGTAATAGACCTCATGTCCCAACCGCTGCAGGCCCACGATGTAATGGATGTGCTGCCAGATCACGCCCGCAATCGGGCAGCGCGCCATGTAGCCCGTGACGATGAAACGCTTCCGGCTCATTGCAGACGCTTGGCAAACCGCGCCGGATTGCCCGCGACGACGGTATTCGGCGGCACGTCTTTCGTCACCACGGCACCGGCGGCGATGACGGAGTTTTCCCCGATGGTCACGCCCTTCAGGATGATGGCGTTCATCCCGATCCAGACGTTGTCGCCGATTTTCACGGGGCGCGACTTTACCGCGGCGATCGGCCGCTCCGGCTTGCCTTCGTAAAACGGCGCGAGCGCTTCGGCATCGATGCGCCGTTGCGCCGCAGCCACGGGATGAAAGTCGGAATCGGCGATGCCGGTGCCCCACGAGATGAGGCAATGCGAACCGATCTCGACGCTCGTCTCGCAGGTAATCAGCGCCCCAACGAGTAGCGTAAAATCGCCGACCTTCACATGTCCCTGCGGACCCACCGCGAGCTGCGAAGCCGCATAAACAGACACATGCGCGCCAAATTCCACCGCCGGCTCGCGCTTGCCCTTGAAGTGCAAAAAGCACTGCGCGCTCTCGCAATAAAAGCCGTCGCCCCAGGTGACGTTCGCGGGAATCTGGCGGTTGCTCCAGTCATGTTCGATACGGCGATCGGGAAGGACGTTGGTCATGGGTCAGTGCAAATTGGCAGAGCGATACAACGATGCATAGACGCCATTGCGCGCGACTAATTCAGGCCCCTGCCCTTCCTCGGCGATGGTGCCCTTGGCCAGCACCACGATCTTGTCCATGCCGTGGATGGTGGCGATGCGGTGGGTGATGATCAGTGTGGTGCGCCCGTGCATCAGCTCCTCGATGGTCTGCATAATCGCAGCTTCCGTGGTGGGATCGAGCGCACTGGTCGGCTCGTCGAGAATGAGGATCGGCGCGTTCTTCAGGAACGCCCGCGCGATCCCCAGCCGCTGCCGCTGGCCCACGCTGAGATGCCCGCCGCGTTCACCCACTTGCGAGCGATACCCGTCCGGCATGGCCATGATGAACTCATGCGCCTGCGCGCGCTTCGCCGCCTCGATGATTTCCTCCTCGCTGGCGTCAGGCCGGCCATAGGCGATGTTTTCGCGGACGGTCGTGGAGAAGAGCAGCGTGTCCTGGAGGACGATGCTGATCTGGTCGCGCAGGGATTTCTTTTGGATATCACGCAGATCGTGACCATCGAGCAACACGCGGCCGGCGGTGGTATCGTAAAAGCGCGGCACGAGCGAAAGCAGCGTCGATTTCCCGGCGCCGGTCCCGCCCACGAAAGCGACCGTCTGCCCCGGTGAGATGCGCAGGGTGACATCGCGCAAAATCTCCCGCGCGCTGCTGTAGCCGAAGGCCACGTCTTCGAATACGATCTCCCCGAGGGCGGTGTCGATCGGCTTCGCATCGGGCGCATCGGCGACGTCGTTTTCCTTGTCCAAAATCTCGAAGCAACGCTGCGCCCCCGCGGCCGCCCCTTGGAAGGCCCAGGCAATGTGCGTCAGCGCCTCGAGCGGTTGATAGAGCATGAGCAGCAGCGTGGAGAGAATCCAGATCTGCCCCACCGTGAGCCGCCCGGAAAGCACGTGCTGCGCGCCGACATAAAACATCACGGCCGAGCTCCCGGCGATGAGCGTGCCCACGAGCAGCGCGCTGCGCATGGAGGTGGCGTTGAGCTTCAGATTGGCATCGAGACTTTCCTTCGCGCTCACCTGGAACTCCTGCACCTCATCCTCCTCGCGGCCAAAAGCCTGCACCATCTTCACGGAGCTGAGCCCTTCCTGCGCCACGGTGAGCACTTCGCTCTCCCGCTCGGCCACCGTCGTCGACTGGTCGCGGATGCGCTTCGCGAAAATGTAAATCGAGAGCATCATCAGCGGGACGACGAGCAGTGAAAGCAGCGCGATCGTCGAATCGAAATACCACATCGTGGCAAAGGTGGTGGCGAGCGAGATGACGCTTTGGAAAATGAAGAAGCCCTTGCTGTAGAAAGCCTGGAGGCTCTGTGAATCGTAGGCCACGCGGAAGCTGCTGTCGGCGCTGCGGCGTTGGTCGTGGAACTTGAGCGGCAGCGAGTGCAGGTAGGCATAGAGCTCCCTGCGCAAGCGCATGAGCCCGTGCAACCCCACGCGGATGGTGATGATATTGACGAAGTAGCCGATGCCGCCGGCGAAGAGTTGAAAGGCGACCATCAACGCGCAGACGAGCGCGATGATCGCGGGGATGCTCCACGCGCCGAGATCGTAGCCGACGAGCGTGAGGCCGTGCGGTGTGCGCGAGGCGGCGGGCAGCACCTTGTCGATGATGTAGGCCAGCGGCCACGGGCGCAGGATATTGAAGCAATTCGCCAGCAGCGTGAGCACCATGGCCGTGATGGTCGGCCGGAGATCGGGCCGATAGTAGGCGAGCACGCGGCGGTAGAAGGACATGGGGAGGCCGATGGAATACTGCGGAACGCGCGCTTGGCAACGCCTTCTTCAATTGGGACGAAGAGATGCGGCTCCGAAACACGTCTCTGTCACCCCTAGGACCGACGTGTCTGGCGATCACGCCAATCCTACGGACGCATCCGAACCCCCGTGAACATACGCATCATCTACGACCCACCGCCGAGCACATGTCAGAATCCCGACACATCTGTCCTTTTAGTCGTCACTTTTTTTGAACTCTTTCGGCCCTACCCCCGTCTATGTATTCAGAAAACAACACCCCATACCTAGCGTGGCACGCCCATTGCTAAGGTATATCTCGCCCAGCAAATTTTACCCAAAACGCACTATGAAAAAGAACCTCAAGAAATCCAATCGCTCCAACTACAGCTTGGGCGACCTGATTGTCGCGGTGAGCAGCTACACGAAGAACAACCGTGAGACCGTCGCTGCCGTCGCCGACCTTCTCGAGAGCGGCCGCGTTCGCTTCAGCAGCCAGGGCCGGAAGATCCGCGCCCGGGTTTACTAAGCCCTGAGCACCACAGCGGCTCCAGCCGCGCCTCGCGGGAGTTACGCTCCCGTCTGAGCTAAAAACTATCCAAGACCCCGTCTACGGCTTCCAAGCCGGTGGCGGGGTAAGTTTTTTTAGGGAGGACAGGCGGAAAACCGCCCCGGATTGACTTTTCCAGCGTCCCGTGCGACACTGGCGCTGTGCTGGATGAGGAATGGAAGAAATAGGCGGCGCGGTATTTGTCACTCTGATTCGTTGGAAAGGAATTCTGAATACGCACACGATGCCACCCGACACTGCCCACATGATCGCTGCCGAAGAGCGAAGCCCGGCCACAGGCAGGGAACGATCGCCGATCGTTCCCAGATTTCAAGATCCTCTCCGGCAAGATGTTCCGGGTAGTTCCGGCCAGTTCCGACCCATCGGCAACGGGTTCCTACGCGCCCCCTCCCTCCAGAGTAATCGCGGTCAATCGCCCTCAATCGTGCCTAATCGTGCCGGAAATTTTTCCCGATCCCAGGTTCATTCCTCCCCGGCTTCCCAGCCTCCCACTCTGGCGCACCCGGCCCATGGAAGTTTTCCTTTTGCATTCGCACCTCATCCCCCTAGCCTTCTCCGGGTGATCGAACGTTATACCCGACCCGAAATGGCCGCCGTCTGGGCGGATCAGCGCAAATACGAAATCTGGCTCGAAATCGAGACCCTGGCCTGCGAGGCGCAGGCGGAGATCGGCGTGATCCCGCAGGAAGACGCGAAGACCATCCGCGCCAAGGCGAAGTTCGACCTGAAGGAAATCGCTGTCATCGAGGAGCGGACGAACCACGACGTCATCGCCTTCCTGGAGAACGTCGCCAGCTACGTCGGACCCGCGTGCCGCTGGATGCACCAGGGAATGACCTCCAGCGATGTGCTCGACACCACTCTGGCGGTGCAGATGGCCGAGGCTTCGGACATGATTCTGGCCGATCTCCGTGCCCTGCGCGAGGTCATCGCCCAGCGGGCCATCGAGTTCAAGAAGACCCCCATGATCGGCCGCAGCCACGGCATCCATGCGGAACCGATCACTTTCGGCCTCAAGCTCGCCCTTATGTGGGACGAATTTGGCCGCGCCCTGGACCGGCTGAACGACGCCCAACCGCGCCTGCGCGTGGGCAAACTGAGCGGCGCCGTGGGCACCCACGCGCATCTCGACCCCCGCGTGGAAACCAGTGTCTGCCAGAGCCTCGGCCTCACCGCCTCGGCACTCAGCACGCAAGTCATTCAACGCGACCGGCATGCGGAGTTCCAGACTGTGCTGGCGCTGATTGCTTCCTCCATCGACCGCTGGGCCACGGAGTTCCGGCACCTCCAGCGCACGGAAGTCCTGGAGGTGGAGGAGTATTTTTCTGTCGGACAAAAGGGCAGTTCGGCCATGCCGCACAAGCGCAACCCGATCACCGGGGAAAAGCTGAGCGGATTGGCGCGGGTAGTGCGCGGAAATGCCCTTGCGGCGCTGGAAAATGTGCCACTCTGGCACGAACGCGACATCAGCCACTCGTCCGTCGAGCGCATCATCATGCCCGATTCGTGCATCCTCATCGATTACATGCTGGTCTCCCTGCGCCGCTTGGTGGAGCGCCTGCTCGTTTATCCCGAAAATATGGAGCGTAACCTCCATATCACCAAGGGCCTCTATTTTTCGCAAACCATCCTGCTCAAGCTCACCGAGCGTGGTCTGGAGCGCAAAGCGGCCTATGAAGCCGTGCAGCGGGCGGCGATGAAGACCTGGCAGGGCGACGTCAGCCTGCAGGAAAACCTGGCCGCTGAGTTGGAAGTATCCGCGCTGCTCACCCGGGCCGAGATCGATACCCTGTGCTCGCTGGACATCCATTTCGCCCACGTGGATGAGACCTTCCGCAAGCTTGGGTTGGAAAAGTAATCCCCTCGCTAGCCCGGATATTTCATCCTTTCTGCAAAAAGTTAGCGAAGTCCCCGCGGTAA
>NZ_JBDUCX010000060.1:0-30421 GCF_040003245.1 Chthoniobacter sp. | reverse complement strand
CCTCGACCGTAATGATGTGCCGGGTAAAGTTCGAATTGATGTAATCAATCAAGGCGGCAAGCGTCGTCGATTTGCCGGAACCGGTCGGGCCGGTGACGAGGACAAGGCCGCCGCGCAAGTGGCCGAATTGCTTGACCACCGGCGGGATGCCGAGCTGTTCGAGGGTGAGGATTTTCGTGGGGATGAGGCGGAAGACGCAACCGTAGCCCTTCGTCTGCTTGAGAAAGTTGCAGCGAAAGCGCGAGTGCTCATCCATCTCGTAGGCGAAATCGAGATCGCCGCCTTCCTCGTAACGCTGCCAGCGCTCCGGGCCGCAGATCTCGCTCATCATGTACGACATTTCCTCGTTGGTGAGGGCTTCGTTGCGGATCGGCATCACTTCGCCATGCCGGCGAATCTTGGGCGGCTGTCCCTCGGCCAGATGCAAATCGGACGCACCGGCGTTGACGAGGACTTCGAAGAATTGGTCGATGTAAGCCATGGGGACTAGGAGGCGAAATGCTGCTTCATGAGCGTCTTCTGCTCGGCGCGAGCAAGGGCCTCTTCTTGCGAGATGAGGCCGGCGTCGTAGAGTTCGGCGAGGGAGTTGTCCATGAGCATCATGCCCTGTTTCTTGCCGACCTGAATGACGCCAGGAAGCATGTACGTCTTGGCTTCGCGGATGAGGTTGCCGACGGCGGGCGTATTGGTGAGGACTTCGAGGGCGAGCACACGGCCGCGTCCGTCTTTCCGCGGGACGAGCTGCTGCGAGACGATGCCGCGCAATGACTCGCTGACCATGGTGCGAATCTGCTCGCGCTGATCGACGGGGAAAACATCGAGGACACGGTCGAGTGTGCGGGAGGCATTGCCGGTGTGGAGCGTCCCCATGACAAGGTGACCCGTCTCTGACGCGGTGATGGCGAGCTGAATGGTCTCGAGGTCGCGCATTTCGCCGACCATGATGACATCGGGATCTTCACGTAGCGCCGCCCGCAAGGCTGCTCCGAAGGATTTGGTGTGGGAGTGCACTTCGCGCTGGGTGACATGGCAACCCTTCGATTCGATGATGTATTCGATTGGGTCTTCGAGAGTGATGATGTGGTCCTTGCGCGCGCGATTCACTTCCTCGACGAGCGCGGCGAGAGTCGTGGATTTGCCAGAGCCGACGGAGCCGGTGACGAGAACGAGACCGTTGTGATATTGCGTGAGCAGCTTTAGAGACTCGGGGAGACCGAGTTCATCCATTGTGCGCAGCTTTGTGCTGATGATACGGAAGACGATGTCGATGCCGATCCGCTGCCGCACGACGCTGGCGCGGAAGCGTCCGATGGGATTCGCATAGGCGAAATCGACGTCACCGCGGTCCATGAGGAGAGCCTTCTGCCCCTCATTTAGAAATCCCATGGCCAGCGCCTCGGTCTCCGCAGCGGTCAGGAAATCCGCCTGCAGCCAGATGGGTTCCAGGATGCCGTTGCGCCGCCAGATGGGCTGCGAATTGACCCCAAGGTGAATGTCCGAAGCGCCGGACTCCTGGGCGATCTGCAAGTACTGGTCGACGTGAGCGAGAGTATGAACGGGCTCGTTCGGTTGCTCCGGTTCAATCGGGGGTGGGGGAGGTGAATCTGCCATGCGCGCGCGGAAAATGGTCTCAGACAGTGGGGGTTGGCAACTCAAAGTTTACCGAGAGCGGCAAAACCTGATCGGCGGCACTTTCCAGCTTAGCGCCGGGTCGTTCCGCCGCGATTTCCCGCTTCGAAGTATTCGGCCACGCGACGGGTAGCCCAACCCATGATCGTTGGGCGGGCGATATCGAAGGCGATCTTCAGCGCTCCCAGCAGCAGGCCCGCCTTCTCGACCTTTTCGATCGTTGGCTCGGCATTCTTGCCCTTGCGAGGTGCCGCCGCTGGCGCTTTCCGGCGCAGGGGCAGCCGGGAGATCACCAGGCCGAGCAATACCGCGCCCCCGATCCAAACGGCGGGATGCGTCTTAAATGCCCGGCGCGCACGGGAGACAAAGTCCAGGTCGCGGCCCAGCGCGAGCGCGTTCCCAGTGATATGGGCCCTGGAGTGCGCGAGTGCGTCGACTAGTTCGGCTTTGTGTTCGTCTTCAGCCATTCCTGGTCCTTTTTAAGTTCTTCGAGCGTCAGGGGAAAGAGTGGCGCCCCCAGCCGCATCCTCGCAATGAGCAAGAGCAGCCCGGCGATGATGAAATGAAACAAGGCCGCCCCAGCCAGCACGCCGATCCACGCGTTGTGGTTGTCGAACAGCAACGCGATCAGAAAGACCAGCGCGAGGACGGCAAAGAAGTAGCCAAACACCACCAGAATCAGGCCGCCGATCGCCAGCCCGAGGATGATGGCGAGATGGACCGCCGCTTCTTTGCCCTCGATCCCCGCCAATTCGAGGCGCGCCTTGAGATAGGCCAGCTTGGCGGCCAGCAGTGCCGAAAGATGTCCGAACAACCCCGCTGCTTTCGCTTGGGGTATTTCGTCCGTGGTCGCTGCGGGCATGTGCCAGCGCTAGCGGCGAAACAGCATGCCGAGCACGAATCCCGCGGCCGCAGCCGTGAGGACGGCTTGGACCGGCTTCTCGCGAATGTAGGCTTCGCTGTCTTCCTGGAAAGTGCGCACGCGTGCGGCGGCATCGCCATAGGTTTGCTCTGCTTGCCCCCGGAATTCACGAGCGCGGGATTCGGCGGTCTCGCGGAACTCGCGCGTCTTGGATTCAGCGGCATCGCGCAGTTCGCGGGCTTTCGCTTCCGCAGCGGCGCGCAGGTCGTCCGCGGCGTGTTTCAAATGTTCCTTGGAAGAATCGACGGCTTCCTTGAGGTGCGACTTGGCAGCCTGGGCCGCTTCCTTGGCATGCGCCTTGGCACTTTCGAGATTCGAGTTGCTGGATTTTTCTTCGTCGGACATATCGCTTTTAGGGTTGGTGGACTTTTCTGGAGCTAAAACTCGTGGCCGGGGGCGTCGCGGTTTCATCTGATTCGTGGGAAGAGGGACAAGTGCGCGCGCCGGGCGCTCATTGTTCCCGGAAAATAATGCGGGCCTTGCTTAAATCATAGGGCGAAAGCTCCACCTCGACCTTGTCGCCGGGCACGATGCGGATGAAGTGCTTGCGCATTTTGCCCGAGATATGGGCGAGCACGACTGCGCCGTTGGGAAGCTTCACTCGAAACATGGTTCCGGGGAGGACATCCTCGACGACGCCTTCGGTCTTGATCGCGTCTTCTTTCGCCATGGGGCGTTAGGATGCCGGGCTGCGGCTCGAATGCAATCCTACAGTAGGATTGGCGGATGATCGCCTTTCTGCACGGTTTTAGGCGCCGGTTTCGCAATCGATCCAGCGCACCAGCGGCCCGAGGACTTGCTGGCCATCTTGGTGCCAGGTGGCCGGCGGGAGCTGCATGCGGCCGACTGGGCAGATGCGGGAGACGCCCAGATCGGCCAGTTTGCGGGCATTTTCGATGGTCGGGGGCCACATGCCGGCGCAACTCAAGTGCGGCCGCACGGGCGCGAGCGTCCCGGCGAAATCCTCCGGAAATGGCTTCACGAAAATGAAGCGATTGAGCGGGGAGCGTGGAAAACCGGGCGTGGCGTCGAAGGCCACGGTCCAGCCAGTCGAGTTGACGCTTTCGAAAACGGCCACCGGTTCGTCGTTGGCGAGGCGGAAGGCCAGATCGGCCCGCTCCTGGCGGATGGCATTGGCGTCGGAGATCGAAAGCGCGCCCCGCGGTTCGTTGGCGTGCACCCTTTCCATTTCGGCGGCGAGTTTGGCCGCGTAGGCGAGTGGTTCCTGGGCGACGAAAAAGACGTGCGGGGAGAGGCAGCCCTGCTGGTCGAAGATGGAGGCATCGCGCGCTGCTCCGGCCGCGGAAGAGAAGTCCGGGTCGTCGAAGACCACGCCGAAGCTGAGCCGGTGGCCGTGGCCCACGAAGAGCTGTCCGGGCCGAATGCGTGAACGGATTTGTGCGAGGGTGTGGTCGTTGCCGAAGACAATGACGGCATCGGCTTTTTCCAACCATTCTTCGGTGAGTTCCCGTTTGATCTCCACTCGCGCGGCGAGGTCCTCCGGCAACAGGCGGCGAAACTCCTGGATTTCCATCAGGCCGTTGGTCGGGATCTTGCAGAGATTGTGGGAGCCCAGCAGCAGCCCGCGCATCAAACTCTGAAAGCCCGCGGCAGGCGTATTGCCGCTGATGATGTGGAGAATCGTCGCCGGCCCGACGGCCTTGGCGAAGTGGTCGCCATACGGCTGGAAATCGTCGAGTGCTTCCGCACTTCCCAATTCCGCGCGGAGCAGAGCCAGAAGGTCCTGCGCCGTGACATTGCCCAAAAAAGGAAATTGCGATGCCACCTCGGCGAGTTGCTCGGCACACTCCCGAGTCTTCGAGCGCGGGTCGGGTGGAAGGTGCACGATCTGGGAAACCGGTTCAGGAAGGACATGCAATTGTCCCGCGTCCCTGCCGTGGCCTTCCGGATTACTGATTAATGGATTGGAGAATTCGGATTCCGGATCCTGTTTCCAGGGACCGACCAGCTTTTTCCACGCGCTTTGCGCAAATCCCCGTTTCTTCATGGCATATTCCCCGCCTGGTAGCCACGCAGAGCTTCATCTGCTGCGCGTGAACACCCGCGGGGCAACGCTCCCGGGTCGCGACCGAGCAGGGTGAAACCGCGCTCTTCCCGAACCGCGAGGTCCTGCGTCTCAATGGCGAGCGACGAGCCGAGATTGGCCAGGTCGAAGAGCTGCAGGATGCCCGTTTCGCCGATGGATACTTCCTTTCCCGTCTCGGGATCGATGACCAATGCGCGCAGCCACGGCGGCGCCTCGTGCGGCCGGTTCAGGCCGCGCGTGTAGCATTGGGAACTCAATTCAGTCATGCCGTATTCGTTGAGGATTTGGTCCGGGGCGAGGTCGAGGTATGTGCCAAACATCGCATACAGATCCGGCTTGGGAATGTCACGCCCGCTTCCTTTATAGCCGCCGGTTTCCAAGGCAAAACTGCCCGGCGCCAGTGGCCGGCGCTGGTCGCTGAGTTGCTCAAAGAGATTCAGGAACGCCAGCGCGGTACCCAGGATGGCGACTGGTTTTCCGGGCACGAGTTCCTCGAAGATAGCCGCGAGATCGAGCTGCCCCTCCTCGGTGACGCAAAAGCGTGCCAATCCGCGGGCTGCGAGCACGCCCAACATGTGGCTGAGCGAGGAGTGCGGCGCCTGGACCGGCGGTGGAGTGAGGATCACTGTCCGCCATGAGGGCAGCGCCAGCCGCTCCCAGCCGCGCAGGATGGCGGCGTCGTAAAGCCGCGTGGTGAGAAAGTGGTGCTGGCCACGCGATTCCCCGGTCGTCCCGCTGGTCAGGAAGGTCGTCGTTACGAATGCCGGCGGAGCGACCGACAACCGGAAGCGCTTGAACACGCTCTGGGGCACGGCGGGAATCTCCCGCCAATCCTGGATCTCCAGCGGGGTCCCGCGATGGGCGCAGTAGTTGGCCAGCGGCTCGTTGTGCCGCCGTTGAAATCGATGCACCGCCAGCGCGGCGTCACGAAACGCCGCGTCATCGATCGCGCCCCCACTGATCAGCGAGGCGATACGATTTTCCAGTGCGAGATATTCGACCATCGAAGACGACGTTAGCATCATCCAGCGCCCAGTCGCTATTCCCCGATAATCTTGATCAGCGCGCGCTTGCGCCGCCTGCCGTCGAACTCCCCGTAGAAAATCTGTTCCCACGGCCCGAGGTCGAGCCGCCCGGCGGTGATGGCCACGACGACCTCGCGACCCATGATGGTGCGCTTGAGATGGGCGTCCGCATTGTCCTCGCCGCCGTTGTGGCGGTACTGGCTGTGGGGCTTCTCCGGCGCGAGCTTTTCCAGCCACACCTCGAAGTCGTGATGCAGCCCGCTCTCGTCATCGTTGATAAAGACGCTGGCGGTGATGTGCATGGCATTGACCAGGCAGAGGCCTTCGCGCACACCGCTTTCCCGCAGCGCGGCGTCGACTTCCGGTGTGATGTTGATCAATTGCCGCCGTTTGGGCAGCTCGAACCAGAGTTCTTTACGAAAGGATTTCATGGGACGTGGGCGGCCAGCATTGAGTCGCGTACACGCCACTGGCGATGCAAAACCGCGCAAGGAATCATCGTGGAGTGGTTTGGATCGGTTAAGTTTAACAAAAGTGATTATTTTTTAAGGACAGGGCTTGCGAGCCGGCGGTGCTCCTACTACACCCATGGCCGCTATGAATAGTTCCCCCCGCTTTCGCCTCTTCCTGATGATGGTCCTCGAGATTGCCATCTGGGGAGCATGGCTGCCGCTGATCTTCGGGTATTTGCCGAGCCTGGGGTTTTCGGCCACGGAGCCGCCGCAGGCGATTGCGGCTTTTGTGCCGAGCTTCCTCACCTGGCTCTTTTCGGAGCAGGGCATGATTCTTAATGCGTTCCCCGTGGCGGCGGTCATCGGGATGTTTTTCAGCAATCAATTCGCCGATCGTAATTTTGCCGCGGAGCGTTTCCTCTCGTTCAGTCATTTGATCGGTGGGCTGGCGATCCTCGGGTGCGGATTCACGAAGAGTTTTTGGCCATTTTTCTGGCTGATGTTCGTCCACTGCCTGCTTTACGTGCCGACGCTGTCGATCACGAACTCGATCGCCTTTGCCAACATGAAGGATCCGCAGAAGGAGTTCGGGATCATTCGCATGGGCGGCACTGTGGGTTGGATCGCGGCGGCGTGGCCGTTTACCTTTATCCTCGTGGATTGGGCGAAGGTGGATGCGATGCATCCACAGGGGATGGTGGCGTGGTTCGGCGCCGTGTTCGCTTCCGGTCTCAAGGGCGAAGCGTTCCAAGCGGCGACGCGGTGGACTTATATCGTATCGGGCGCCATCTCGCTGGCCCTGGCGCTCTTCAGTCTCACTCTCCCTCATACGCCGCCGAAGCGAAAGGAAGAGGGCGCCGCGGAGAGTCTGGCCTGGCTCGAGGCGGTGCGTTTGCTGAAGCATCCGTTCGTGCTCGTGCTCTGGATCGTGACGTTCATCGATTCGTTTGTGCATAATTGCTACTTCAACTGGACTGGGACATTTCTCGGGACGGACCCGGCGCACGGCGGCGTGGGCATCGCGAGCAACTGGATCATGCCGGTCATGACGATTGGCCAGGTGGCGGAACTTATCACCATGCTCGTGCTGGGTGTGACGCTGAAGAAGCTCGGGTGGCGATGGACGATGATCCTGGGTATCATGGGGCACGCGGCCCGGTTTGCGGTGTATGCATTCTTCCCGAAATCGCCGGGGCTCATCATCGCGGTGCAGCTTCTCCACGGCATCTGCTACGCGTTCTTCTTCGCGACGGTCTATATCTTCGTGGACGCTTATTTCCCGAAAGATGTGCGGGCCAGCGCACAGGGCCTTTTCAACGTCATGATTCTCGGGATCGGCGCGCTCGTCGCCAATTCGATCTGCCCACGGCTCATCCAGCAGACTTTTGCGCACGACGGGCTCGTGGATTTTCGGCATCTGTTCCTCGTGCCGTGTTATGCGGGGATTTTTGCGATGCTGTTGCTGCTGATCGCATTCCATCCGCCAAAGAATGTGGAAGCGACAGGTGGCCCCGGCAGCGCGCCGCATTGAGCGCGGCGTGTTTGATCACCAGGAGGCGCGGAGTTCTTCCGGCGTCGCCCCGCGTTCCCGCAGCGTCCGCAGACTGAGGGCGTCGTGGCGCTTGGCGAGGCGTTGGCCGTGTTCGTCGTTGAGGAGGGCGCAATGATGGAAGGTGGGCTCGGGTTCGCGGAGGGCGCGGTAGAGCAGGAGCTGGCGGCAGGTGGACGTGAGCAGATCGGCGCCGCGGACAACCTCGGTGATACGCATGGCAGCGTCGTCGACGGTGCACGCGAGTTGATAGCTGGGCAGGTCGTCCTTGCGCCACACGAGGAAGTCGCCGAAATCGCGACCGGCCGTTTCTGCGTGCGGGCCGGTGGCGCTGTCGACGAAGGAGACCGTCTCGCCTTCGGGGACGCGGAAGCGCCAATTCACGCCGACGCGTGGTCGATCGGGTGACGCGCCGCGACAGGTGCCGGGGTAGAGCGGTTCTTCCTCGCCTTGATGGGGAGCGGCCAGCGCGCGCAGGACATCCTGGCGGGAGCAGTTGCAGGGATAAAGAAACCCGGCAGTACGCAAGCGCTCGAACGCGGCGATGTAGATTGGCAGGCGCTCGCTTTGATCGTAAGGCACGTACGGTCCGCCGATGGCCGGGCCCTCACTCCAGCGCAAACCAAACCAACGCAGATCCTCAAACATGGCTGCGACAAATGGGGCCCGGCAGCGGGCGCTATCGAGGTCGTCGTTGCGCAGGATCATGGTCCCGCCGGCAGCCTCGGCGCGTCCTTGCGCGATCCAGAACGTGCGGGCGTGGCCGAGGTGCAGGTAGCCGGTAGGCGAGGGCGCGAGACGGCCGCGATAACCGGTCGCCGCACTCACCTCACGGCGCGACTGGCTTCAACTCCTGATCGTAAACGATGACCTTGCCGATCTTGTCTAACTCCGGCTTGATTTCCTTCGCTTCGCCGACCACCACGATGGCGACGTTTTCCGCGGTGAGATATTTCTTTGCCAGCTCCTCGACTTGCGCGGGGGTGACGACGCTCATGCGGTGCGCGTAGGACTTGTAGAAATCGGCCGGCAGCCCGTAGAGGTCGATGTCTTGCACGCGTTGCGCGGTGCGCGACGTGTTTTCGAGGCTGAGGAGGTAATTGCCCACGTTATATTGGCGCTGGAGGGCGATCTCTTCCTCCTTGGCGGGCTCATCGCGGATGCGGGTGATTTCCTTGAGGATTTCCGCGACGGCGGGAGCGGTGACTTCGTTGCGCGTCTCGGCGGTGGCCTGAAAAGCGCCGGCGAGCTTTTTGTAATCGAAGGCCGAGCTCGAGCCGTAGGTCCAGCCGTGCTTCTCGCGCAGGTTCTGAAACAGGCGTCCGCTGAATCCACCGCCGAGCGTGGCGTTGACGACATTGAGTTCAGGCAGGTCGGGATTGTTGCGGGGCGGGGCGTCGCTCAGCACGATGATGTTCGACTGCACGGAGCCGGGGCGATCCACGAGATGAATCGTGAGACCCTTGAGCACGGGCACTTTCCCCAGCTTGAGCGCGGGCACCTCGCCTTTCTGCCACGAGCCGAAGGTCTTTTCGATGAGCGGCAGGATGGCGTCGGCCTTCACATCGCCGACGACGGCGAGCGAGGCGTTGTTCGGCAGGAAATGCGCCTTATGAAAGGCCACGAGGTCTTCGCGCTTGATGGCGGTGACGTCCTCCGGCTTGAGGTAATCGCCGTAGGGAAAATTGCCGAAGACGACCTTGCCCGCGAGCTTACCGGCGAGGCTGGAAGGTTGCTGCTTTTCGGCCTCCAATCCCGAGAGGGTCTGCCGCTGGACGCGGGCAAACTGATCCGGCGCGAAGGAGGGATGCAGCACGGCATCGGAGAGCAGGTCGAGAATGCGGTCGGTGTATTTGGTGAGACCGCCGGCGGCGACGGAGATGGCGTCGTCTCCGCCCGAGGCTTCGACCTTCACGCCGATGGAATCGGTCTCGAGGGCGAACGTGGCGGCGTCGCGATGTTCGGTGCCGCGATTGAGCAGGCCGGCGACGAAGCCGGCCGTGCCCTTCTTGTCGCCGTCGGCGATCGAGCCGCTGCGGATGATGAGGCGGAAGGTGACGGTCGGCTTGCGGTCGTCTTCGATGACGAAGACTTTGAGCCCGTTGGGCAGGGTCACGGTGCGGTAGTCCGGAAACGACGCGGTGGGCGCGGGATCGGGGGCCGGTTGCTTGGTGCGGTCGACGTCGGCGAAAGCCGTGGCCGCGACGCTGGCGAGCAAAAGAGGGAGAAGCTTTTTCATGGCAGAAGGAGGAAGAAGGTTACTTGGTGGGAGGCGCACCGGCGGCGGGATAGCGCAGGATGAAGACGTTGTCCTTGCCAAGGTATTTCTGGGCGACGCGCTGCAAGTCCTCGCGCTTCACCGCGAAGTAGCGGTCGAGCTCGGTATTGATGAGATTCGTGTCGCCGTAAAAGGTGTGGTAGCGGGCGAGATTGCGGGCGCGGGTGGCCATGGTGCCGAAACCACTGGCGAACTCCGCCTCCTCCTGATTGAGCGCCTTGCGATATTCCTCCTCGGTCACGCCTCCGGACTTCACTTTCTCCACCTCCTCGTCGATGAGCGTGTCGAGCTGGTCGAGAGTCACGCCTTGCTGGCCGGTGGCGAATACGCCGAGCATGCCGGCGTTTTCGAGGAGGAAGGGGAAGGCCTCGACGTTGAGCGCGGCCTGCTCCTTTTCCACGAGCCGCTTGTAGAGGCGGGAACTGCGGCCGGTGCTGAGGATGTCGCCGAGCAATTGCAAGGCGTAGGCATCGGGATCGGTCTCCGGCACGGCGTGCCAGGCGTGCATCGTCGCATTGAGCGGCGTGTTGGCCTTGACCACATCGTGTTTCACCGGCGCGGTCGGGTCCGTCAATTTCACCGCAGGGCGCTTGATCTCCGGGCCTTTCGGAATCGGGCCAAAGTAGTCGGCCACGAGTTTCTTGGTTGCTTCGAGATTGAAATCGCCGGCGATGGCCAGAGTGGCGTTGTTCGGCAGGTAGTTGGTTTTGTAGAAGTCGCGGAACTCGTCGATCGTCGCCTGGTCGATGTATTGCACGGAGCCGATCGGCACCCAGGCGTAGGGCGTGCCGGCGAAGACGAGTTGGGCCAGTTCCTCGAAGAGCGAGCCGTAGGGCTGGTTGTCGTAGCGCATGCGCTTTTCTTCCTTCACGACCTTGCGCTGGGTCTCGACGCCCACTTCATCGATCTTGGAGTGCATCATGCGCTCGCTTTCGATCCAGAGGGCGAGCTTCAGCTCGTTGCTGGGCACATTGAAAAAGTAATCCGTCTGGTCGAAGGAGGTGCTGGCGTTGAGGTTGCCGCCGGCGCCGGAGATGTACTTGTCGATCTTGGCGCGGGGGATGTTGTCGCTGCCCTCGAACATGAGGTGCTCGAAGAAATGGGCGAAACCGGTGCGATCGGCGCGCTCGTTCTTGCTGCCGACATGGTAGAGGACATACGTCGCGATGACGGGCGCGGTGTGGTTTTCGTGGAGAATGACGTGCAGGCCGTTGGGCAGGTCGTATTCGACGAACTGGATGGGCTTGAGCACGATATGCTGCGGCGCCGTGGTGAGGAGGGTGGTCTTTTGGACGAGCGGATCGACCTTGATGACCGGCTCTTTGACCGGAGCGCCGTTGACGGGAGTCAATGGAGTGGTCTGGGCGAGGGCCGAAAGCGGGAGGGCGAGCGCGCAGAGCGCGACGGCGAGTTTGGTGGGAGACATGCGGGGTGTTGTGACAGGCGGAAGTGTGGGGCGTTCAGAATCGGCGGGCAAGTTTTCGCGTGTTTTCGTTTTGAAGGTGAATCCGGACGCCTTTTGGCTTACGTATGATGGTTATGAAAACGCGCCCGCTGCTGGTTCTCATGCTGATCCTTTATTCGGTGGCTGGGAGTTGGGGGGCGGATGACCTCAAGCCGAGCGTCATGATCACCAAGGATGCGCTTCGCTCGGTCATCGAGGGCCAGCTCAATGCCTTCCGCCACGACGACTATGCGAGTGCCTATGTCTTCGCCGACAATGAATTCAAGCACGTGTGTCCTTTGGATCGATTTGAACGCCTGGTCAAGGTGGGCTACCCGGCCATCGCGCATTCGACCTCCGCGCGGTGCGGCCTGGCCTTCGACAATGGTGACGAGGCAGTGGTGAACATGCGCGTTTTCAGCGAGGGGCGGGAGCCGGTGGATTATCAATATACGCTGCGCCGGGATGGGGAGACCTGGCGGATTACCGGCGTGACTTTGCTCAAGGACCAGACGACAGAAGTCTGATCGTGCGCCGTATTCTGGCGGCTCTGGCCGCGTTTTCCCTCACCGTCCTCTCGTCGCCCGCCGACGAGGCATTGCAGAAGTTCGTCTACGAAAAGGCGGAGATGGGGTTGCCCTTCCGCATCTCGATGTATGCGAAAGATGAAGCCACCGCCAAAGCTGCGGCGGAGGCCGCCTTCGACCGTGTTGCGGTGCTCAACAGTATTCTCAGCGATTATGACAGCGACTCCGAGCTGAGCCGGCTGTCGCAGACTTCCGGGCAGGGCAAGGCGGTGCCGGTGAGCACCGATCTCTGGCGCGTGCTCGAGCGGGCGCAGCAATACGCCGTGCGCAGCGATGGGGCTTTCGATGTCACGGTCGGTCCCCTCGTCAACCTGTGGCGGCGCGCCCGGCACAAGCAGGAACTGCCGACCCCGGAATTGATCGCGGAGATGAAGGCGCGGGTGGGTTACAAGAACCTGCGCCTCGATCCGGAGCATCATACGGCGGAGTTGCTCGTGCCGGAGATGCGGCTCGATCTCGGGGCCATCGCGAAGAACTACGCCGTCGACGAAGCGGTGGCGGTGCTCAAGCAGCGGGGCATCACCCGCGTGCTGGTCGGGGGCAGCGGCGACATGACGGCGGGTGACGCGCCGCCGGACCAACCCGGCTGGCGCATCGAAGTCGCGCCGCTGGACGTGCCGGGCGCGCCGCCGCCGCAGATCATCTATTTGAAGAATCGCAGCATCGCGACGAGCGGCGATATGTTTCAGCGCGTGGAGATTGGAGGAAAACGGTATTCGCATATCGTCGATCCGCGCACGGGCATCGGTCTTACGGATCACAGCCTCGTCACCGTCGTCGCGTCGGATTGCATGGCGGCCAATGGACTCACGACGACGATCAGCGTGCTCGGGCCGGAACGCGGTTTGAAATTCGTGGAGGACACCCCCGGCGCCGCGGCGCATGTGGTCCGCATGCCGGATGACAAGATTCAGTTCGTGGAGTCCTCGCGGTGGAAGGATGTGCCGAAAGCGGCGCCGTAGCAGGGGCGCGAATTCCCCTTGCATACGGGAACAGAAACGCGCCCCGCTCCCTCGACTAGCACGAGGAAACGGGGCGCGGTGAATTCAAGGCGCGGACGCCGGTTTACAGGACTTCGGTCTGGCCGGGGATGGCGCGCTGGTAGAGGCCATCGGGCCCGGGCATGTGGCGCGGGTTGGCATCGAAGGCGAACTTCTCGGGGAGCAGTTCGATCTTCGAGGCGAGAGCCTTGTCCCACTCGATTTCCTTGCCCGAATAGGCGGCCATGCGGCCGAGGATCGCGGTCATCGTGCTGGTCGCGCCATACTCCGCTTCGCTGTATTCCTTGTTCTGGCGGATGGCGGTGAAGAGGTCGTCGTGTTCCTGTTGGTAAGGATCCTTCGCGCCCTCGGCTTTATAGCGCCAGGCTTCCGCGGCGAAAATCTGGTTCTTGCCCACGTCGGCGCGGCCTTTGGTGCCCTGCACGTGCTCGCTGACGCTGTTCCAGCAGCCGGGTTGATGGCGGCATTCGCTGAACGAAATCGAGCCGTCCTCGTATTCGTACTGCACGGCGAAGTGATCGAAGATTTCACCGTCGTCGGCGCCGCCGTGATTGATCTCGCGGCCGCCCATGGCGCGGGCCTTCACGGGATGACCCTTCTTGACCCAGTTGATGACGTCGATGTTGTGAATGTGCTGCTCGCAGATGTGATCGCCGCAGATCCAGGTGAAGTAGTACCAGTTGCGCATCTGGTATTCCATTTCGGTGAGCTTGCGGCCGTAGATCTTCTCGAGGTCGGCGCGCTTCTTCTGCCAGGGGCGCTGGCCGTTCCAGTAGGCGCGCATGGAGACGATATCGCCGATGGCGCCATCATGCAGGCGCTTGACCGTCTCGATGTAGCCGGCCTGGTGATGCCGCTGGAGACCGACGCCGACTTTCAAGTTCTTCTTCTTCGCTTCCTCGGCGGCGGCGAGCACCTTGCGGATGCCGGCGGCGTCGGTGGCCACGGGCTTTTCCATGAAGATGTTTTTGCCCTGCTTGACCGCTTCCTCAAACATCATCGGGCGGAACCCGGGGGGCGTGGAGAGAATGACGACGTCGGCGAGTTCGATGGCTTTCTTGTAAGCATCGAAGCCGAGGAACTGGCGCTCCTTGGGCACATCGACGCGCTCGCCATGCTGCTTCTGCAAATTGGAGAGCGAGCTGTCGAGGCGGTCGGGATGGATGTCCGCCATGGCGATGAGTTTCACCGGGCCGATGGGGTAGGTGCTGAGCGCCTGGTTGGCCGCGCCGGAACCGCGTCCGCCGCAACCGACCATGGCGATTTTGATTTCGTCGGAGGCGCTGGCGCCGTGCGCGTAGCGCTCGGGAGCGAGGGCGCCGAGCAGTGCACCGCCGGCCATCGCGGCCGAACTGGTCTTAAGGAAACTCCTGCGGCTGAACGCCTCGGGGAGAATGATCTGGGATGGTTTATTCATGTGGAGGTGGAGGTGGGATGGCAAGCCTAGTGGAGGCCGGCGCGCTTGGCTACGTCTTCTTAATCACGTGGATGGGAAAAGCTTTGATCCAAGCTCACTCGCGGCGGAACAACTTGCGCAGGCTCGACCACAGGGCGAAGCGATTGGGATTGTTCGCCTTGTTCCATTCCCGCACGACCTCGTCGATGTTGTTCGCGTAGACGTTTACCTTTTCCGAGTTGCACGTGTTGCAGCGCACGAGGAAATTCTTCCCCTGCATGATGATCTCCGGCATCGAACCGCAGTTTTTGCAGCGCCAGAGATCGGTGTAACCCATGGGGTCTTACTCGGCTTTGCTGAGATCGGGGTTATCCTTTTCCACGCCGCTGTTCCAGTAGGACTGCGCTTCCGCGGCCGTCGGCACTTTCAACGGGCGCACGATGCGGAAGCCGAGGAATTGGGCGTCGGTGTGGTACCAAATGCTTTTCGGGAGCTGCGGGTCCTGGATCTTCCACGTGTTGTCGGACGCCCGGCGCGCGGCGCAGCGCAGCTTCGTGGCATCATCATCGTCCCACGAACCGCCGCGCGCGACGTGCGGATACGGCTTGGTCGCCTTGTTCCAGGGATTGGCCGCAGGCGAAGTCTGGTAATAAGTCGGGCTGTACTGATCGAGCGTCCACTGGATCACATTGCCGAGCATGTCGTAGAGGCCCCACGGATTCGGCTTCTTCTTGCCGACCTTTTGATACTTGAAGTCCGAGTTCTTGCCCCACCAGCAATAGTCGCCGATCTGCTTGGGATCATCGCCCCAGAAATACGCGGTGGTGGTGCCGGCGCGGGCGGCGTATTCCCACTCGGCCTCGGTGGGCAGGCGATAGAAGTGACCGGTCTTGGCGCTGAGCCATTCGCAATACTTGTTGGCCGCGTGCTGGGTCATCGAGATGGCGGGAAAGCCATCCTTGCCCATGCCGAAGCTCATCTCCACATACGGCTGCGTGGGGTGCGTGACCGCATCGGTCATCGCGTTCAGCGCCGGGTCGAGCTTCTTGGTTTCGCGGCCCTTTTTCTCCTCGTTCGGATACATGAAGAGCTCGAACTCGTTCCACGTCACGGTGGTTTTCTCCATCCAGAAGGGCGCGATCTCCACCTCGTGCACGGGACCTTCATCGGCCTTGTGGCCGGGTTCGTTGTCCGGGCTGCCCATCTTGAATTTGCCGCCGGGAATCGGCAGCATGTCGTAGGTGATCTCCGAGCCGGGGATGGTGTTGGTGTAAGCCTTCATCTCCTTGTCCGACGCGACCGTCGGGCTCTTCAAGATCGACTCGTGAATCTTAGCCACGAGTTCGGTTTCCGCGGCGGAGCCCGCTGTGGCGACGGCCTTCTTGCGCGCCGTCAGGTTCATCCCATCCGGCCACTTGGCGCCCTCGTTGATCCAGGTCTTCAGCAGTTCGGTGTCGGCCTTGGCCAGGCGCTCGAGATCGTTGGTCACCTTGTTGCGCGGCGGCATGAGTTTCTTGGCGTCATCCGGCAGCACGGTGGTCGTGTAGAGTTTGCTCTTCTCCGCATTGCCCGCGACGATCGTGGACTTCGATTCGAAGGCGGCTTCTTTGGTCGAGAGATTCAGGTCCGTGTCGCCTTTTTCGAATTCCGTGCCCTTCGGGTTGTGGCAGCGCACGCAATTGGTTTCGAGGATCGGTTTGATGTCCTTTTCAAAATCGACGGCAGCGTGCAGGGCGAGAGGAGTGGCCAGGGAGGCGAGGAGGAGAAGGCGCGGGGATTTCATGCGAGGGAGGGGAGTTTTGGCAATTTGCGGGCGTGGTGTCAACGGATGGAAATGGAGGGAAGTGTCATAAATGATAAGTTTGTGAATAAAACAACTCTTTTGATTATTCATCAGCGTCGCCAGGAGTTCATCGAATTAGGGTGGCTCGCATGCCGGAAAATTTTCTCTGCCTTGACCAAGCTTGATTGGCCTTGATTGGCTGCCCGCAACCGGACCCCATACGGGTCGGCCATCGCGGGTTGGTCATTGGGAAGTGAGTGAGCCTCATACTTGGGTTCAGAGCGAAGGAGAAATTTCGAAAGGCTTAATTCACCTTAATTCGGCTTAATTTACCTTAATCTACACTGGGCTCGCCTCCGACCCTTCGGTGGGATTCCGACCGGAATATGAGGAATTGATCCCACCATCCGACCGTTCGGTCCCGGAAATTTTGCGACCTTGACCAGCCTTGACCAGCCTTGACTGGCCTTGACTGGCCTCTGTAGGACCCGTGCCAATACCCCTCCGCATCGGGTTTGGGTACGAAAAGAAGCTGCGGCGGGCATTTCGGCGCGTCGCTCGATGCATTGGTCGCTGACTGAATACAAGGCCATGATGATTTTCTCGCTACCTATCCGCCACCTCGCCCCAGTTTCCTCCTTACCCCATTCGACACCGCCACTGTAGCATCTAGTCCTTAAAAAGTCAAGGAAAATCCGCGCGCGTTTCTCACTTCCCCGCCTGCTCGATCTTGGAACGCAAGGTCTGCATTCCGGCCTGCACCTCGGCCAGTTTGCGAGTGCAATTGTTCAAGTCGGATTCCGCCGTGGAAGTGGTCGCGCGATTCATGTTGTGGTAGACCCTGCCCTGAAGATACTCGATTCTCGACTGGAGGGTCGTTTCTTCGTGCTCCAGAGAGGACAACTGAAAGTTCATCGTCCGCAGGTTCTCCTTGAGGCGGGAGGCCTGCTGCTGCGCGGCGTTGACGACCGGAACCGTGGTGTTGGCGGAAGCGAGATTTGCGACCGGCTGGCGCATGACGGCCGGGGCGGCGGCGAGGGCGGCCTTGGGCAGGGCCACGGACTGCGCCTTCAGATCGGTGCGGGAGACGGCGCGCGCCACGGTCAGGTCATTGGTCAGGACCCTGGCATTCAAGGGCATCTCGCCGAGGGGAGTCTGATAGATGCCGGGACGAATGAGCCGCACTTCCGTCCCCGGGACGAGGCGGCTGACGCCGTCTTTGGTTTCCTTGCGCACTGCTTCCACGAGGTAAAAAGTCCCCGGTTTGGCATACTGGGGGGTGGGGACTGGTGTCGGCGTGGCCTCGACCAAGTGCGTGTCGTTATCATCCACCTTGGCCACCGGTCGGTCGCAACCGGCCAATGCCAACCCGGCCAGCACGCAACTCAAACCGATGAATTTCATTTTGCTCTCGAGCTTTGGGAATCCGGCTCTTCCATATGAAAAGGAGCTCTGCGTGACAAGCGGAATCCGTATTTTCGCGCACTAGTCTGCCGCCTGTTTCGTCGTGGCCTGCCTCCCGCACGGAAAATGGCGTTCGTCTCGGTGGCGGGAGCTTGCCTGTTGAAGAAAGACCCGTAGAATTTGTCCATGAGTGCAACCGAAATCCTGGCGAAAATCCCCCGACTGACTCCGGATGAACTGCACGTCTTGCGGCGCGCGCTGGAAACCCGTGATGGGACGGGACACGAAGCGTCGGGAACCGGCGTGCGACCACCCGGCTACGAAGCGCTTCACGGATGCATGGCCGATGAGCCGGCGCTGGAGATTCCCGAGCGGCATCACTGGCGTCCAGCGCCGAGCTTGGACTGACCGCAGCGTCCGACCCGCGGGTAAGCATGCCTGACGAAATCCACTACCAATGCCAGCGCTGCACGAATTGCTGCCGCTGGCCGGGGTTGGTGCTTATCGAACAAGCGGAGATCGCCCGCATGGCGGCTTTTCTGAAAGTGACGGAGCATGAATTCATCCAACGCCATACGACTTTGCGGCCGCAGCGGGATGGGCTGGCGCTGGTCGACAAAGGCCCCGCCGCCGATGGCACCTACAATCACGAATGCGTCTTCCTCGATGGCCGGGACTGCCGCATCCAGCCGGTGAAGCCGCGGCAATGCGCGGGCTTTCCGAACACGTGGAATTTTCCCGGTTGGCGGGAAAGCTGCGAGGCGGTGCCGACGGTGAGGGCCGCCGCGGGCGCCTAGGATGGGCCGACGTTTCAGCCGGTAACGGCGCCACCGAGGGCAGGGTTGTGAGCGGGTGTATTCACGCGTGCTGAATCTGTTGTCGGCAGGCCTGCGGGCGGGGGCAAGCTGAGGGACTGTAAATGATGACGCGGAAAGAAGAGGTGAGCCAGCGAATCACTCGGATGACACGAATGCGAAGGATTTCATTCGTGTGACCCGAGTGATTCGCTGGCCAAACTTCAAATGGAGCGACTCATCTCACCGTCTCTGAGAGTGCGGGCCGAAGGCGGAATCGTTCCGGGCTTGATCTCTCCTGCTTTCCCGACGATTTCCGTGCTAACGGAATCTCTTTCGCGGAATCATTCCCAGCGACTCCGACCCACCCCGACTTTGCCCATGCGCCTTCGACTTCGTGTTCCCGCCCTCATCTTTGCCCTCACCGCCAGCGTCCTCGGCGCCGATGAATTTCCCACGCCCTACAACAGCGACAAGGGAGATCCCCAGCCGATCTCGCCCGAGGAAGCGCTGTCGAAGCTGAAGCTGCCGCCGGGGTTCAAGGCGACGATCTTTGCCGCGGAGCCGGCGGTGCAGAATCCCATCGGGATGTGTTTCGATCCGAAGGGGCGGTTGTGGGTGGCGGAGAATTATACTTATGCGGAACGACCGCTGAAATTTGATCTGCGGTTGCGTGATCGCATCGTGGTCTTTGAAGATGCGAAGGGCGACGGACACGCCACGAAGCGCACGGTGTATGATGACTCGCTGCAGATGCTCACCAGTATTGCGCGCGGCAATGGCGGCGTGTGGGCGATGTGTCCGCCGCAACTGCTTTTCATCCCGGACAAGGATGCCAGCGGGATGACGGGCGGGACGCCGCAGGTAGTGCTCGATGGCTTCACCGTGCCGAGTGAGAACTATCACAATTTTGCCAATGGCCTGAGCTGGGGACCGGATGGCTGGCTCTACGGGCGCTGCGGGGCGTCGTGCCCCGGGGATGTGGGCGCGCCGGGCACGCCGGCGGAGCAGCGGGTTCCGGTGCGCGGCACGATGTGGCGCTATCACCCGCAGCGTAAAGTGTTCGAGATGCTCTGCTCGGGGACCACGAACCCTTGGGGCCATGATTGGGACGAGAATGGGGAGCTGTTTTTCATCAATACGGTCTGCGGGCACCTCTGGCACGGCATCACCGGCGCGCATTTCGTCCGCTCGCACACGCTGGACCAGAATCAGCACGTTTACTCTCTCATCGACCAGCACGCGGACCACTATCACTTCGACACGGGCAAGGGCTGGCAGGCTTCCCGCGATGGTGCGGCGAATGATCTCGGGGGCGGTCACGCGCATTGCGGCACGGTCATCTACCAGGGGGACAATTGGCCGGCGGAGTATCGCAACAAGCTCTTCACCATCAATTTTCACGGACGCCGCTTGAACACCGAGATCCTCGAGCGCACCGGCACCGGTTATGTCGGCAAACACGGGCCGGACGCCATGCTCTTCGGCGACCCATGGTTTCGCGGGATCGACCTGGCGACCGGGCCGGATGGCGGCGTCTTCGTGCTCGACTGGAGCGACACCGGCGAATGCCACAACGCCACCGGCGTGAGCCGCACCAGCGGGCGCATTTACAAGATTACCTACGAGGCCGGAGCGAAGACGCCGCCCAGCGGCTGGGACATCAGCGGACTCTCTCCGCTCGAGCTCGCGAAGCTGCACCGTTCGGCGAATGATTGGTACGCGCGGCAGGCGAGCCAGCTTTTGCAGGAGCAAGCGGCCACGCCGGGCCGGGTGACAAAGGCCGAAGACCTGACCGCAGCCCGGGTCTCCCTGGCCAAGGAACTCGACAAAGGCAAGAATGTCGCGCTGCGCCTGCGCGCGTTGTGGACGCTGCGGCTCATGGGCGGTGAGGACGACGACAAGCTTCGCCGGCTGCTGCGCGATGAAAACGAGCATATGCGTGTTTGGGCCATTCGGCTGCTGACCGATGACTGGCCGCTCGATACCTGTCTCGGCGCGCGGCCCGCGCAGCGGGAGGCGCAACCGCCGGCCGATCTGCTTGCGGAATTTGCGGACATGGCCCGGGAGGACAAATCCGGCCTGGTCCGCCTCACGCTCGCCTCGCTGCTCCAGCGCCTGCCCCTCGCTGCTCGCGCGACGCTGGCGGCGCCCTTGCTCTCCCGTGCCGAGGATGCGACCGACCACAACCAGCCCATGATGGTGTGGTACGGCCTGATCGCGCTGGCCGACCATGATCTGGCCGCTCTCCCGGCGCTGGCGGATCAGTGCGCGTTGCCGCAGACGCGCCAGTACATCGCCCGGCGTATCGCGGAAGGCGTGGAAAAGAATCCCGCCCCGCTGAACGAGTTGCTCCAGATCACCGCGGCCAAGCCCGCTGCCTTCCAGGCCGATGTGCTCACCGGCATGAACGAAGCCTTCACTGGCTGGCGCAAAGCGCCGAAGCCGGCCACGTGGGACGCGCTGGTGGCGAAGCTCGATCCTGCGCTGGCCGACAAGGCGCGCGATCTCGGGGCGCTCTTCGGCGATGGTCGCGCGCTCGATGAAGTGCGCCGCGTGGCCCTCGACAAGAACGCGGACGTGAACCTGCGCAAGGTCGCGTTGCAAACGCTGGTTGATTCGCGCACGCCGGAAGTGCGCCAGATTTGCGAGCAACTGATCGGCGAGCATTACGTCAACGTCGTCGCCCTTCGCGGCCTGGCGCAAGAGAGCGATCCGGCGCTGGGAGCGAAGATCGTCGCGGCCTACAAGAACTTCGCGCTGGGTGACCGGCCGCAGGTCATCACCGCGCTGGTTACGCGCGCCCCGTGGGCGAAGGCGCTGCTCGATGCCATCGCGGCAAACAAAGTGCCGCGCACCGATGTGACCGCCTTCCATGCCCGGCAGATTCACAATCTCAACGATGCGGAGTTGAACAAGCGCCTCACCGAAGTCTGGGGCGATCTGCGGGAAAGTCCGGAAGGCATCAAGCAACTCATCGCCCAGCTCCGCACCCGGCTCACGCCCGACGCCCTGGCCAAGGCCGATCCGCGCGCGGGCCGCGCGGTCTTCGCGGGCATCTGCGCGACGTGCCACACGCTCTACGGGGAAGGCGGCAAGATCGGTCCCGATCTCACCGGCGCGAACCGCGACAACCTCGACTATCTCCTCGAGAACATCGCCGACCCCAGCGCGGTCGTCGCGCCCGACTTTCGCCTCTCCATCGTCATGCTCAAGGATGGCCGTGTGCTCTCCGGCATGATCACGACCAAGACCGACCGCACGCTGACCCTGCGCACCATGACCGACGTGCAAACCGTCGAGCGTGCCGAGGTCGACAAGATCACCGAAAGTCCGCTCTCGATGATGCCCGAAGGCCTGCTCGCTGCCTTCACGCCCGAGCAGACGTTGAATCTTTTCAGCTACCTCATGGGCCATCAGCAGGTGAGCCTCCCTGAGGCCAAATAGGGGGCAGTTTTCGGTTCCCACTTTTCGTCCACTCTCATGCGCCCTCGCTCTCTCGCCGTCTTCGCCGCCCTCACCGCCAGCCTCCTCGCGGCGGATGAATTTCCCACGCCCTACAATACCAACAAGGACAATCCGCAGCCGATCTCGCCGGAAGAGGCGCTCGCGAAGCTGAAGATGCCGCCGGGATTCAAGGCGACGATCTTCGCGGCAGAGCCGCAAGTGCAAAATCCCATTGCCATGTGCTTCGATCCGCAGGGGCGGCTGTGGGTGGCGGAAAATTACACCTACGCCGAGGCGCCGCTGAAATTCGATCTCCACCTCCGCGATCGCATCCTCATCCTGGAAGACGCCAAGGGCGATGGCCACGTCACCAAGCGCACGGTCTACGATGAGTCGCTGCAGATGCTGACCAGTATTGCCCGCGGCGAGAAAGGGGTGTGGGCCATGTGCCCGCCGCAGCTCCTTTTCATCCCCGACAAGGACGCCAACGGTCTCTCCGGCGGCACAGCCCAAGTGGTGCTCGATGGCTTCACCGTGCCGTATGAGGGCAGCTATCACAATTTCGCCAACGGCCTCTCGTGGGGCCCGGATGGCTGGCTCTACGGACGTTGCGGCGGCTCGGCCCCCGGCGATGTCGGCGCGCCGGGTACCCCGGCGGAACAGCGCGTGCCGTTGCGCGGCGGGATCTGGCGCTATCATCCGCAACGCAAAGTCTTCGAAGCCTTGTGCGCCGGCACCACCAATCCCTGGGGTCACGATTGGGACAAATTCGGCGAGCTCTTCTTCATCAACACCGTGAACGGTCATCTCTGGCACGGGATCACCGGCGCGCACTTCACGCGCTCGTCCACCCTCGACCAAAACCCGCACGTCTACGGGCTCATCGATCAGCACGCCGATCATTACCACTTCGATACCGGCAAAGGTTGGCAGGCTTCGCGCGACGGCGCGGCCAATGATCTCGGCGGCGGCCACGCCCACTGCGGCGAAGTCATTTACCAGGCCGACAACTGGCCCGCGGAATATCGCGACAAGTTGTTCACCATCAATTTCCACGGCCGCCGCTTGAATACCGAGATCCTCGAGCCACAAGGCAGCGGCTACGTCGGCAAACGCGGGCCCGACTCGTTCTTCTTCGGCGACCCGTGGTTTCGTGGCATCGACCTCGCGACCGGCCCGGATGGCGGTGTCTTCGTGCTCGACTGGAGCGACACGGGTGAGTGCCACGACCGCAGCGGCATCAATCGCACCAGTGGACGCATCTACAAGATCACCTACGACGGCGGCGTGAAAACACCTCCAAGTGGCTGGAACATCACTGGGCTCCGGGCGAGTGAACTCGCCAAGCTGGAACGCTCAACCAACGATTGGTACGCGCGCCAGGCCAGCCAGCTTTTGCCAGGTTATCAGGGCAAGGATGGCGGCGTGACCAATGGCGAGGAACTCACTTGGGCGCGCCTCTCGCTCGGGGAGGAACTGGACAAGGGCAAGGACCCGGTGCTGCGTCTGCGCGCATTGTGGACGCTGTGGCGCATGGGCGGCGTGGACGACGCCAAACTGCGCACCCTTTTACGCGATGAAAACGAACATGTTCGCGTGTGGGCCATTCGCCTGCTCACGGACACCTGGCCGCTGGACACGAACATGGGCCAGCGCCCCGCCCGCGCCGAAGCCCAGCCGCCCGCCGATCTCCTCGCTGAATTTGCCCGCATGGCCCACGAAGACTCCTCCGGCCTCGTGCGGCTCACGCTCGCTTCCACGCTCCAGCGCCTGCCGCCGGCTGATCGCGCCGCCGTCGCCGCTCCGCTGCTCGCGCATGCGGAGAATGCCGCTGATCACAATCTGCCGATGCTTGTTTGGTACGGCCTCACACCGCTGGCCGACCAGAATCTCGCCGCCCTCCCGGCATTGGCCGACGGTTGCACATGGCCGCTCACCCGCCGCTACCTCGCCCGCCGCGTCGCGGAGGACGTGGAGAAAAATCCCACGCCGCTCAATGATTTGATCAAGCTCACCGCGGCGAAGCCGGTGGCCTTCCAGACCGACATTCTCGCCGGTATGAATGAAGCCTTCACTGGCTGGCGCAAGGCGCCGAAACCCGCTGCGTGGGACGCGCTCGTGGCGAAGCTCGATCCCTCCCTGGCCGACAAGGCGCGCGACCTCGGCGCGCTCTTCGGCGATGGCCGCGCGCTGGATGAAGTGCGTCGCGTCGCGCTCGACAAGACAGCCGACGTCGCCCTGCGCAAGGTCGCCCTGCAAACGCTGATAGATTCCCGCACGCCGGAGACGCGCCAGATCTGCGAGAAACTGCTGGGCGAACGGTACCTCAACGCCGTCGCGGTTCGCGGCCTGGCGCAGGAGAGCGATCCCGCGCTCGGCGCGAAGATCGTGGGCGCTTACAAGAATTTCTTCCTCGGCGATCGACCGCAGGCCATCACCGTGCTCGTCACGCGTCCCGCCTGGGCGGGCGCGCTGCTCGACGCCATCGCGGCGAAAAAAATCCCGCGCACGGATGTCACCGCCTTCCACGCCCGGCAGATTCATAATCTCAACGATGCCGAGCTGAACAAGCGCCTCGCCGAAGTCTGGGGCGACCTGCGCGAGAGTCCCGAGGGCATCAAGCAACTCATCGCCCAACTCCGCACCCGGCTCACCCCCGAGGCCCTTGCGCATGCCGATCCGCACGCGGGCCGCGCGGTCTTCGCGGGCATCTGCGCCACCTGCCACACGCTCTACGGCGAAGGCGGCAAGATCGGCCCCGACCTCACCGGGGCGAATCGCGACAACCTCGACTATCTCCTCGAAAACATCGCCGACCCCAGCGCGGTGGTCGCGCCCGACTTCCGTCTCTCGATCATCATGCTCAAGGACGGCCGCGTCCTCTCCGGGATGATCACGACCAAGACCGACCGCACGCTGACCCTGCGGACCATGACCGACGTGCAAACCGTCGAGCGCGCCGAGGTCGACAAGATCACGGAGAGCCCAATGTCCATGATGCCCGAAGGCCTGCTCGCCGCCTTCACCCCGCAACAGACCCTCGATCTCTTCAGCTATCTCATGAGCCACCAGCAGGTAGACTTGCCGGAGGCGAAATAGATAGCTTTCGCCCGGCGGCGAAAAAGCCCGAAGAGCCCGAAATTATTGTCATCCAGAGCAAAGTCGAAGGACCTCCAGTCAGGCTCTGGCATCTCATGCGTCGCTTCATTACAAGCGTGGCACTTTCTTGCGGACGGACTGGTGAAGAAGAAGGATATTGGAGATCCTTCGACTTCGCTCAGGATGACAGGGTGGGGGAAGCGCTCTCGCGTGCTGCGCAACGCACTTGAATATCAACCCGCGTTTTTCTTCAAGATCTCCGCGATGACTTCATCCGTGCTGGTGCCCTCCGCTTCGCCTTCGAAATTGAGGATGATGCGGTGGCGCAGGGCGGCGAGGGCGGCCTGGTCGATATCGGCGCGGGAGACGTGGTAGCGGCCGTCGAGCACAGCGTGGATTTTCGCGGCGAGGATGAGGGCCTGCGCGCCGCGCGGGCTGGCGCCGTAGCGGACATACTTCTTGGCGAGCGGGGTGGCACGCTCGTTGTCGGGGTGCGTGGCGAGGACGAGGTCGACGGCGTGGGCCTGGATTTCGTGGGCGAGCGGGACCTGGCGGACGACGTCGCGCAGGGCGACGACTTCGGCCGGGCTGTCGAGGACCTTGGAGACAATGGGAGTATCCTTGGCCGTGGTGCGGTCGAGGATGGTGTGCAGGTCATCGGCCGAGGGGAAGAGGACCTTGAGCTTGAAAAAGAAACGGTCGAGCTGGGCCTCGGGCAGGGGATAGGTGCCTTCCATCTCCAGCGGGTTTTGCGTGGCGAGGACGAGGAAAGGCGGATCGAGCGGGTGCTGCACGCCGCCGACGGTGACGTGCTGTTCCTGCATCGCTTCAAGCAGCGCGCTTTGCGTTTTCGGCGTGGCGCGATTGATTTCGTCGGCCAGCAGGATGTTCGCGAAGACCGGGCCGGGCTGGAAGGTGAACTCCTTGTGGCCGTGTTCCGTTTCGCTGATGATATTTGTGCCGACGATGTCCGCGGGCATGAGGTCGGGCGTGAATTGCACGCGGGCAAATTTCAGGTTCACCGCGTCGGCCAGGGTGCGGACGAGCATCGTCTTGCCGAGGCCGGGCACGCCTTCGAGCAGCACGTGGCCGCCTGCGAAAAAGGCGACGAGCACGCCTTCCACGATCTCCTTCTGCCCGACGATCATCTTCATCATCTCGTCGCGGATGCGGGTGAAGCTGGCTCGGAATTGTTCGACCTGGGTTTCGAGATTCGGCGTTTGGGTCATGGCTGGGGAAGGCGGGAGACTGGCAGGTGAATGGAGCAATCGACAATCCCGCAATCGAAAATCGGCGACGCCCTCATTCCTGCGGGCGGATCGATTCGAAGTAGCGCTTGATGAGAAAGCGCGAGCCGAGCGGGATGTTTTCCTGGAGCACGGCGTCCTGCGCGGCGGGGGCCATCGCTTCGTAGAGATTCTTGTAGCCGCGGTTGGACTTGGAATGATCGCCGGCGGACTGCAGGGACTGCTGCATGCTTTCGCCATCGCCCATGCGGCCGGCGAGTTGCTGGCGCTGGGCGTCCTTGCCGGCGGCGTTCTGGTCTTTGCCGAACGGCGAATCGGTCGTGCCGACGTCGTGCTCGCTGCCGGGCTGTCCGCTGGGCAGGGTGGGGTCGCCGGGGCTGGGCGGGCCATTTGGGCTGCTCTGCGCGAAGGATTGCGTCTTCACGCTGCCGGGTTGGCCGGAGGGCGGTTGATCGCTCTGCTGCGTCTGGCCCTCGCCGGCCTTCATGTTCTGCAAGGCGGCGAGAAGCTGCTCCAGCGTTTGCTGGCTCGGTTTGCCACCGGACTGCTGGCCGCTCTTGCCCTGCGCCATCTGTCGCAACATCTGCGCGAGTTGCTTCGCGGCTTCGCTGGAATTGCCGCCCTGCTGCGCCTGGGATTGCTGCAATTTCTCGGCGAGCTTCTGCATCGCCTCGGAGAGTTGTTTTTGCTGGGCGAGTTCCTTGATGGCTTTCTCCAACTGCTGGCGCACTTCCTCGGAGGTGGCGTCGTCCTTTTGATCGGCGAGCTTCTGCATTTCCTTTTCCAATTCCTCCGCGGCCTTGGCCTGGTCGCCAGCGGCGAGGGCGGCGGCGGCGTCTTTGGTCGCGTCGTTTTGCGCGAGCGCCTTGGCCAGCGCCTGCTGCTCCTCGGGAGTGAGTGCGGAGGGCGACTTTTGCATGTCCTGCACCATCTGCTCGAGCGCGGAGAGCTCGCGCAGGGCGGATTTGCCGGCGTCCTCGGGATTGGTGGCGTTGGCGCGCAATTGCTCGGCGCTGCGCTGCAATTGCTCGGCGAGTTTCTTTAATTCCTCCGCCTTGTTTTGCTCACCGGCCTTCGCCGTTTCGCGGGCCAGTTGTTCGAGATGTTTTGCGGTGTCTTCCACGGCGGCACGCGCGGCCGCCTTGTCGGCGTCGCGATTGGCGAAGCTGCGCTGCGTCTCCCATTGCAAGAGCGCAATCGCCAGCACGGGCACGAACCACCACACCACGTCGCGCGGAATCCGCACGCGGATGAGCTGGCTGAATCTTCCGGCGCGGACGAATTGCGTGCATTCCTTCACGGCGAGGGCGTGCATCGCCTCGGATTCCGGCGCGGCAGCGAAGTTGAGCGCGGTGAGGAAGCGGTCGCGCGTGCCGCCGAGGCGGTCGAGGATGCCGGCAGTCTCGACCAGGCTGCGTCGCCGGGCGAGTGTGGCCAGCAGCGCAATGATGAGCGCCCCGGCCACGGCGTAGCCAGCGGCCTGGGCATCCCAAGGGAGGCGGCCGAGCCCCCAGCGATTGAACGCTCCGAAGATGAGCAACCCCGCCCCGGCGAGCAGGCCCGCCTTGACCAGCGCCACGAGGAAGAATTGCGCGCCCAGCCGCCGGCGGGCGGCGCGCAGCGGACGCAAAACATCTTCGATGGCAGGCGTTTTCAAATCGGAGTGGAAACTAGCATCTCCCGGCCCGGATGCAGCAAGGGAGTTCTTGAATCCGTCCATCCGTGAGTTGCTGGATACCTCAGCCAATGTTTTACTCATGCCCATGAAATCGCTTTTCCCTCTGCTCGTCCTCCTTGCCGTGCTCACCTCCGGCCAAATCGCCCGGGCCGATGAAGCGGCGGACAAGGAGGAGTTGCGCGCCATCGAAAAGCGCTCCACGGCTTCGCTGGTCAGCGGCGACTTTCAAGCGCTGGGGTCGATCTTTGCCGAGGAATGGATGCTCGTGAGCCCGGATGGGAAGGTGGTTTCGCGAGAAGCTATTTTCAAGCAGCTCACCAGCGGCGACCTGAAATTCAGCTCCTACGAGTTGGGCGAGATGGAGATCCGCGTTTTCGGCGATACGGCGGTCGTGGTGGGTCACGGTAATCCGCACGGCGAATACAAGGGTGAAAAATTCGAGGAGGATGAAGTGTTCTCCGACACGTTCATCCGGGTGGGAGGCCGGTGGCGTTGCATTCTCAGCCACAGCTCCGAAGTGGACGAGGCAAAGTAGCCTCCGCCTGCGGCTCATTTTCCACCGATCGACGCGCAGCATTGCGCGATGCCCGCCGCGCGGCGCATGGTTGGGGAATGTCATCGCCAGAAAAGCAAATGTCGCCGCGGGGGCTGCGGGCCCTGCTCCGGGTGCGCGTTTGGCTGGCGGAGATCGTTCGGCCGAATGAATTGCAGGTCACGCTCTTCTGGGCGGGCGTCATCGGCTTTGCGGGCGCGTGTGCGTCGGTCGCCTTCCGCAGGCTGACCTCGCTCGTGCACCTTGCGCTCACGCAGCAGGGTGGCGGACTCGTCGAAAGCTTCATCCATCTCAGCCCGGTGCAGCGGCTGCTGGTGCCAGCGGTGGGCGGTTTGATCGCGGGAGTGATTATTTACTA
Organism: Chthoniobacter sp.; assembly: GCF_040003245.1. Classification (NCBI taxonomy): domain Bacteria; kingdom Pseudomonadati; phylum Verrucomicrobiota; class Spartobacteria; order Chthoniobacterales; family Chthoniobacteraceae; genus Chthoniobacter; species Chthoniobacter sp. The sequence continues at coordinate 1,728 of NZ_JBDUCX010000060.1, read as the reverse complement.
TGGCATGCGCTGGGGGCGCCGGAGAAGCAGCACGGATTACATGGAGGCCATCGTGCTCGGCGATGGCATCATCTCCTCGCGCTCCAGCCTCGTGAAGTGCGTGTCGGCGATGTTTTCCATCGCGTCGGGTGCATCGATCGGCCGCGAAGGCCCGCTGGTGCAGCTTTCCGCGATGATCGCCTCCCGCATCGGCCGGTGGAGGAAAACGCCCACGCTGCAATTGCGGCTGCTCGTGGCCTGCGGCGCGGCGGCGGGCATCGCCTCGGCCTACAATGCGCCGATCGGCGGCGCGCTATTCGTCGCGGAGATCATTCTGCAATCGCTGGCCATGGAATCCTTCGGCCCGCTGGTTTTCTCCTCGGTCGTCTCGACGCTCACCGTCCGCCAATTGCTCGGCGAGCAGCCGCTCTACGAGATCGCGTCGGTGCGGCTCGGGTCGAACTGGGAAATCCTGCCGCTGCTATTGCTCGGCTTGCTGGCCGGGCTCGCCGCGCCCTGGTTCTTGCGGTTGTTACGGGCCAGCGAGCGGCTGTTCACCAAGCTCGCGCTCCCGGTCTATTTGCGGCTCGGCCTCGGCGGGCTCATCGTCGGCGCGCTCGCCATCTGGCAGCCGGAAGTGTGCGGCAACGGCTACAGCGTAGTGAACCACATCCTGCACGGCGAATTGCTTTGGCAGGCCCTGCTCTTCATCCTCGTCTTCAAGCTCATTGCCACCGCGGCGACGTTCGGCTCCGGCGCGGTCGGCGGTGTGTTCACTCCCACGCTTTTTGTCGGCGCGTGCGTGGGGCAGCTCGTCGCGCACGCCGTGCAGTCGATCTGGCCCGGCGCGCCGCTGAATCCGCAGGCCTTCACCGTCGTCGGCATGGGCGCGTTTCTCGCCGCCACCACCCACGCGCCGATCATGGCCATCATCATGCTTTTCGAGCTCACCCTCGACTACCAGCTCATCCTCCCGCTCATGCTCGCCTGCGTCGTCGCCCACTACGCCTGCCTGGCCTTCGAAGAAAAATCCATCTACGCCGAATCGCTGAAGCGCAAAGGCGGCGAGATTTACCGCCAGCAACTGGCCGGCTTGAGCGTGGCGGATATCATGAAGCCGGATCCGGTCAATGTGGATGAGGACGCCGACTTTCGCGCCATCGCCCACGAATTCATCACGCACAATTTTCGCTATCTCTACGTCACCGCCGCCGATGGGGGTTTCCGCGGCGTCATCGCGCTGCACGACGTGAAGAGCAACCTCATGCAAAGCGAACTCGCCGAGCTGGTCGTTGCCCGCGACATCCTGCACGACGATTTCCCGACCATCGCGCCCGACGCCTCGCTCATCGAAGCTCTGGAACGTTTCGCCCATCACGATGGCGAGCGCCTGCCCGTCACCGTCGGCCAGAATGGCAAACTGATCGGCAGCATCTCCAAGAGCGACCTCCTTCTCGCCCTCGCCGAGCGCACCAAAGAGCCCCGCCCCTCCGCGCCTGCCTCGCCGCCCCCCGCCAAACCCGCCGCCTGATCCACAGCCTTCGCCAGTTTGTTCTGCCGTTCATCCTTCCGCCTTCCGCCTTCATCCTTCAAAAGTGGCGTGCCCGGCGGGACTCGAACCCACGACCTGCGGTTTAGAAGACCGCTGCTCTATCCAGTTGAGCTACGGGCGCCTCGTTCATCGCGGCAACTTTTCGGGCCGCATGATGGGAGCACTTCGCGCGCAGATTCCTCTGGTGCCGACCTCCC